>JAGNHB010000021.1 GCA_018001935.1 Acidobacteriota bacterium | reverse complement strand
GCTCCGTCGAAATGACGAGCGGTAAATCGTACCTGACGGAAATGACCAAACGCCAGCGCACGCTCTTGGAGAAACTCAAGGTGCCGCCTCCGCCGGTCACATAGTTATTAACTTCGCGGATTTTGGGTTTTATCCCGAAAGGATAAAGGATGTTAGCCGGCGGGTGTTCCCCCGGGGGTGCTCCCGCCGGTTGCAGTCCGTTTGAAGACCCTTGCGCCCCGGAGGCGGCGGTGGAAAAGCGTGGTCGCTCGTCTGACAGGATACGATCGTCCCGCTTTCCGGCACATTCCTTCCGGCGCCCCGCCGGGGCGTAAGGGAAAACCCCCAAAGGGGCTACACGAACGCTGCAAGCTGAGTTGCGGGGCGGTCTCTCCGGGTGCGGCCTTCCGGTCCGGGGAGCAGCGGCCGGGAAAAACCGCCTTCCCCGCACCCTTTCAGGGTGCGTCGGCTCCGCCCGCTGCCGCGTTCCGGGGGCGTCGACGCGGGCGCCCGGAACGAACGGCCCGTTGCACGTTCGCGGCCGGCGCCCGCGTCTGGCCCCCGGCTGGGACGCCCCTCCCCTTCGGGGAGGACAAGGGCCCCCGAAGCGCCAGCCCCGGTTGGGCACCGCGAACGCCCGACCCCGGCTGGGCACCGCGAACGCCCGACCCCGATTTGATTTGTGTCCCCCCCTCCCCAATTCCCCGAAGGGGAAAGGCGTTTCAGGCCGGGGCAAGCCGCGGACGCTGGGGAATCGCAGCAGGACCGCGACGACGTGGCGGGCGTCCGCGGCGCCGCCCCGGGGACAAGACACCGCCTCGCCAGGACAGACCCGCCCCGAAGGCGGCGGGAGCCGGGGCAGCCTCCAGGCTTGCTCCGAAAGGCAACATCCCCGAAGAACTGTGCCACCGCCCACCGGGAAGGGAGAAGATCGAGGCTTGCGGGCCGCCGTCGCCGAGGGGGCCGCCGATTGCGGCTGCGATTGCGATACCGATACCGATACCGACCCCGATACCGATACCGATGGAAACCCCTCCGGACCTACAGCCTACAGCCCAACCCGGATAAACCGGAGAGAAACCACGGATGAACACGGATGAACACGGATGGACACGGATGGACACGGATCATCCGGACGCTCCAGAAAAACACAGGCGGTCTTTACCTCTCGCAAAGGCGCAAAGACGCCAAGCCTCGCAAAGCCGGAACCGGAAAAGGGGGATTCCTTTGCGAGGCTTTGCGTCTTGGCGTCTTTGCGAGAGACCGGATACGTCGATTCCGGAACCGGATCAGCACCAGTGGGGTATTTTAGCCCCGGGGCATGCCGGACGACCCTGCCGGGATTCCCTCCTCCGTCCCCGCATCGGTTTTCCCCGCTCTGAAAGCGGTGGGAGCCCAACGTCGATCTCAAATCTTGCTAATTTTGCCAAAGATCTTACTTCGAAGGGACTACAGCCTAACAGCCTTCAGCCTATCAGCCTTCAGCCTATCAGCCTTCTACTCCACCTCCACCCACATGCTCCCCGAGTGGCTGCCGAACTCCGGGGCGTACATGCACCCGATCTCGGCCATGCCGCTCTGGTAGCGGCCGCGGAGCTGGACCCGGAGGGTGTACTCGAAAACGTACGTCCCCTTCGGGAGGTAGTCGATGAAGAAGTGGGACGCCGTGTCGCGGGTGGACTGGTAGTACCACAGCCCGTCCTGGTACCGGTAGCCCGAGAGGACACTGGTGGGCTCGAAGCCGCTCCCCCGAAGGTCCTTCAGGTGGACGTACTCCATGTCCCGGTCCGTGCGCAGCACCACCCGCACCGTCACCAGGTCCCCCACCCGCAGCGGCCCGGTGACCGGCTCAAGGGTCGGCCCCTTGTCCGAGTCGCGCTTGACGAAGAGCGTCTTCTCCAGGGAGAGGTTCGTGGCGTGCGGGGTCACCTTCGCCATGTCCTCGAAGTACTGGAAGTGGACGCCGCCCCAGGCGATCCCCGGGTCGGTCTTCACCACCGTCACGTCGGCGTACTCGGGCTTGACCGCCGGGCCCGCCCAGCGCTCCTGCCAGTAACCCGTTCCCGCCTCCACCGCCGAGGGTTTCACGGTCTCGGACCCCAGCTTCACCTGGACGATCTCCGTGCTCTTGAGCAGGTCGTCGCCCCGGAGGAGCAGCGCGTAGACGGCGTCGGCGGTGGCCTTGGTGGTCTTCCAGTCCCGCGCCTGCTTCTGCTTGAGGAGCCAGACCTTGCAATCCTCCACCGCCGGAGCGTCCGCCGTCACCTCGCCCAGGGCCTCGATCACCATGGCCTGGGTCTCGATGGGCGCCCGCCACCACCACCAGGACAGCTCGTCCTCCCGCCAGAACATCCCCAGCTCCGGCGTGGATACGCTCCGCTCCTTGAGGGAGGCCAGGATCTTCCGCGCGGTGAGGGCGTCCCCCAGCCGGTGGAGGGCCAGGGAGAGTTCCGCCTGGCAGAGGCGGCTGTTCAGCTCCAGCCAGTACTTCCGTGACTGCCCGAGGTAGTAGTCCACGGCCTCCTTGATGTCCCCCTCGAACGGCCGGTCCTTGAGGAAGAAGGACCGGGCGTAGAGGTAGTGGGCCACCAGGGGCGTCAGGTGGTTGGCGTCCCGGATGACGATGGAGCGGTAGATCTCCACGATCCAACGGTCGAGGTAGGCCAGGGCCTTCACAGCCGGCTCTTCGTCCACCTTGACGTCCAGGTGCCGCAGCCGGCCGAAGCCCGTCACCACCGTCAGCGTGATGAACGGGTCGGGGCGACCGCCGGGGAACCAGGGCCAGGCGCCGTTGTCCAGTTGCAAATTCTTCAGCTTGTTCCAAGCGCGCTTCACCCCACTTTCCAGGGTGTTGGCGTCGAAGAGGAGCCCCACCCGGCGCTTCGCCGCCGACTCGTCCTTCGCGTCCAGGACCCACGGCGTCTCCTGCAGCAGGGCGGACTTGAGGTCCTCGTTCTTCTCCAGGTTGGACTTCAAGGCGTCCGTCCCCTTCCACGCGTCGAAGATCTGCCGGATGCGCGGGTTGGAGTTGGCGATGCGCCCCGCCAGGCTGTTGGCGTAGAGGCGGTTGAAGACCTGCTCCGAGCACTCGTAGGGGAACTCCAGCAGGAAGGGGAGCGCCTGGACGGCGTACCAAGCCGGGTTGGAGGTCATCTGCACCGCCAGCCGGACCGGCTCCAGGGTGGAACCCGGCGCCCCGACCTCCCGGAGGCGGTCGAAGCGGAAGGTGCGCGTCTCCGGCCCCCGGGCCCACAGCGGCAGCGACTCGGACACGAAGAGGCGCGAGGAGAGCACCGGGAGCGCCCCCGTCTCGCCGTCGCTGCACGCCACGGCCGCGGCCTTGACGGTGTAGCGCAGGGGCGGCGCCCCCACGGGGACCGACAGGCGCCAGGAGAAGGCCCGGCTCTCGCCCGCGGGGACCTCGAACGCCTGCTCCCGGTCGGCCAGCGCGAGCTTGTCGTCCATCTTCGCGTCGGTGGCCAGGTCGGCAAACTCCAGGCGGACCCTCCCCGACTGGGTGTCCTTGGAGAGGTTGGTCACCCGGGCCGTGAACTCCAGGACGTCGCCCTCCCGCACGAAGCGCGGGGCGTTGGGCTGGACCATCAGGTTCTTGCGGGTGACGAGGTGGTTCACCAGGGTCCCGGAGCGGCAGTCCTTGGTGTGGGCGATGCCGATGAACTTCCACTTGGTCAGCGCCTCGGGCATGGTGAACTCGAGGGTGACGCCGCCGTCCGGATCTGTCAGGAGGCTGGGGAAGAAGAAGGCGGTCTCGGCGAGGTTGGCCCGAGCCTTCACCTCGTCCAGGGCCGGGGCAGGGGTCGTCGTGGAGGAAAGGGGAGCGGCGGGCTTGGCCAGGTCCGACAGCTCGTTCCGACTGCCCGACTCCTCCTTCTCGCCGACCATCCCGCCGAGAAACCCCGACCCCGCACCCAAACCGGCGCCGCCCTTGGCCTTGAAGTCCATGCCGGTGCTTTCGCGGGCTACGCCGTCCGCGAAATTGTCTTTCCGCGCATCCGCGGACTGGGCCATCACCCGGCCGTAGTAGAAGTAGTCCTCGGTGAGGTTCTCGGGCATGTGGACGTAGGTGATCTTCGGGTAGGGGCTCAGCGCGTTCCAGGCGTCCCGCCAGACGTTGAACCGCTGGGCGGCGTTGGCGAAGCGCTGGCTGCCGAAGAACCGGTTGCTCCGGAGGAAGCCGAAGCCGTACCACCCGTGGCCGTAGAACTGGTCCAGCGACGCGTCGTAGAGGGCCGCCGCCATCTCCGCCGCCACCGTTCCCGCCGTCTTGCCCTTCACCTTGACCCGGAAGGTTTCCTTCGCGCCCGGCTCGAGGGCGGAGCGGAAGGTTTCGAAGGAGAGGTCGAGTTCCTTGGTGTCCCAGGGAACCTGGACCCAGTGGGTCTCGGTGTAGTCCCGGTTCTCCCGGACCTGGGTCAGGCGCACCGCGAAGCCGCCGCGAAGCCGGTCGTCCACGGGGAAGCGGAAAGATTCCCAGGTGACGCCGGGCGCGGTCCAGAATTTTTTCAGCATCTCCCGGTCGCGCCAGATCTCCACGAAGCAGCGCCCACGGTCGTAGCCGGTACCCCAGGCGGCGTCCAGGGACTTGCCGACCTCGACAGTCGTCGACTTCACCGCCGTCAGGAAGGGCAGCCGGACCTCGCAGCGGGACGCCTTCCAGCCGGGCAGCACGAGGAGCGGGAGCAGCGTCTTCACCATCTTGCCGTCCCTGTCCTTCGCGACCGCCTCCACGCGGTAGACGCCGGGCGGCAGGCTCAATTCGGGCTCCGCGGGTGTCTTGCCGTCGGTTTCGAAGGCCTTCTCCCACACGTTCCGGTCATCGGGCCACCGCGCCCAGTTGTCGGGGAACTTATCCTCCGCCCCCGGGTCCTCCGTTTCGCCGTACATCTCGCGGAGGTAGGATTTTCGCACGGGCTGCGGGGGCTCTTTCAGGCGAATCACCCTGAGCGTGCCCGCGGCGGGGAGCGTCATGCCGTCCAGCGTCCGGGCGAAGAGCCGGAGCTTGAAGGGAACGTCACCCTCCGGCCTGGGTTCGGACGCGTTCAGGGCGAGTTCGAAGCCCTTGTACCCCAGCGTGAGCGAGACGGCGCCCGAGCGGGTCTCCCCGGCGGCGTCCGTGACGTCGGCGTAGACGGCGAAGACAAAGGCGGGGTCGTCGGCCTCGGCTACCGAGGGGTCCGGCTTCGCGACGAAATCGACCTTGAAGGCCCCATCCTTGCCCGTCGTTACCGTGCCGTGGGCGATCTCCTGGGCGGGGGCGGCGCGCCAGGGGCGGAACCACGAGTAAAAGGACGGCCAGCGGACGGTCCGCACCACGCGGAAGCGCACGGAGGCCCCGTCCATGGGCGCGCCCGTGTAGGCCGTCGCCGTGCCCTTCACGGTGACCCCGGCGCCCAGCTTGACCTGCTCCGCGGGCAGGGCGACTTCCACCCGGAAGGTGGGGCGCTTGTACTCCTCCACGCGGAAATAGCCCTGGCCGCGGGGACCCTCGCACTCCAGGCGCATCTGTCCCGCCAGGCGGTCGGCGGGGGCGGTGAAGCTGCCGTTGAAGCTGCCGAAGTCGTTGGTGGTCAGGGTCTGCCGGGCGACCTCCTGGGCGTTGACGTCCAGGAAGCGGACGACCACGGTCCGGCCGGGGAGCACCTCGTAGGTGCCGGCGTCCTTGTCGGCACTGACGCAGATCCCCTTGAAGTAGACCGTCTGGCCGGGCCGGTAGATGGACCGGTCCGTGAAGAAGACCGTCTGTTCCTTCTCCTCGGGCTGCCACCGGCTGACCCAGGTGCCGCCGTCGTCGAAGAGTTCCGTGGCCCCTTTGCGGGCGTGGACGTGCATCTCGCTGTAGCTCGTCCCCTTGAGGCCGAAGCGGTAGTACCCGTCGGCCGCGGTGACGCGGGCGGGGCCGAACTGGAACCGGCTCCCCTTGCGCACCACCAGCGACACCGTGGCGCCCTCCACCGGCTCGCCGGTGACGGCGTCCACCACGAGGCCGTCCACCTGGTCGTAGCCGGGGCGGACCACCAGCGCCAGCGAGCTGACCCACAACCAGGTGGTCTGGAGGTGTTCCGCCTCGGTGAAGCGGGGCCCGGAGGAAACAAACACCCGGTAGTAACCCGGTTCGAGGGACGGGACCGCCACGTCCCGGGTTCGGGGCTTGTAGTCGGGCGTTTCGGGGAGATCCACCGTCCAGGCACGGGCGGGCGTCCGGGACAGCAGTTCGTTGCAGCGAACCGCGTCGAGCTGGTTCGGGTGGCCGTACTCGGCGTTGAAGAACGCGTCCCAGGCGTCGGGGACCACCCGGAACCAGAGCCGGGTGCAATTCCGGTAGGTGAGGCGGAGGGTGGCGTGTGCCGCTTGAATTTCGCCCGGGCCGGGACGGCCCGTGGAAACCGCTGCGCCCGGGTCGGGACGACCCGTGGGAACGATCTTTTCGCCGGTGATGGAGAGGCTCTTCGCCTCCACCTGGTCCACGAGGTGGCGGCAGGCCTGGGCGCCGAGGGACTTGGGAAAGCGGCGCTCCCCTTCCAGGGCCGCGTCACGCGCCTTGACGAAGTCCCCTTTCTCGTGCCACGCGCGGCCGAGGGCGGACTGGACGAGGCTGAAGACCTCCAGGTTCGCCGCTTCGTCGGCCAATTCCCGGAGCCGCTCGATCAGCCGGTCGTTTTTCCCTTCCCCGTAGGCCACGTTCTTTACGTAGCGGAGGCGCTGGAGGTCGGCATCCACCACGGCGGCCCGGTTGCCGTCGGCCTCGTGGAAGCGCAGCACGTCCTGGAAGAGTCGCAGGGCCCGGACCTTCGGCGAGTCGGCGTTCCCCCCGGGCGGCGCCCAGGCGAGGAAGTCCGCCCGGGGCCCGAAAGCGGGGGAGTCCGCGGCGATCTCGAAGGCGTCCTCGGGCCGGGCGCCGGCCTGCTCCCCGGCGGTGTAGAAGGCGAGGGCCTCGAAGCTCACGAAGTCGTAGACGGTGGGGCGGAGCTTCGGGTCCGTGGTCCCCGGCTCGAGAAAACCGGCGAAGGTCTCCACGGGCGTCTTCTTCAGTCCCTCGGCCCCCGCCAGGACCTCCTGGAAAAGCCGGTCGATGGTCTCGAAGAGCTTCGGGAGGTCCCAGGTGGTGAAGTCCTTCTCGTCCAGGGCGGCGGTGCGGGTTCGCTGGAGGAAGCGCCAGCGGTTGTGCCGGAAGTACTGCCAGTACCAGTCCGCCAGAAGGACTTTCAGGAGCGGACGCGCATCCTCGGGCGCCCCGGCGATGAGGGCCTGCAGGCGGGTGATCTTCTCCTCGGGCTTGTTCCCCTGGATGTTGGCCTCCAGGACCGTCTTGAGGCCCGTCGCCCGCATCCACTCCGCCCGGTCGCCCCGGTCCTTCGCCGACGCCAGGATGAGGTCCAGTTTCTCCACGGCCGTCTTGGGCAGCCCGTCGCTGACCGCCTTGTTCACCTCGTTCCAGAGGGCCCGGGTGTCCGTGACCGATTTGGGTGAAACCGGCGTCTGCGGCCCGGCGGCGGCTGCGGTGGCCGCGACGAGGCAAACCAGGGTCAAGATGCCGAACAGGGTGCGTTTCATGGGGCCCTCCTTGGTCCCGGGCGGACCCGCGCCGGGAGAGAGATGGGGATGCGCCGTCAGTCGGCGTGCAAGAACTGGACGGGTCGTCGCCCCGATCTTGCATCTTTTATTGTGGAGTCTATCAATACCCTTTGCATTTCTCCGTGCCACAGTGCCTGGTGAGAGAAAAGGACTATTGCGGTTTCGGCAATATTGACAGGTTCGTAAAAAGTCGGAAGACGGACGGAAAAGTGTCTGTAAAGCCTTTGTTTGAGCCATCACCCGGAGGATGATGGTACTTTTTGCGACCGCGGCAATATTTATTGCATGAGAAAAAATATCTTGACATTTTTTCCTGATCAGATAAATTTGTCGCATGTTGAAGCGCCGCCTCTCCGCACTGGTCTCGGATCCGGAGTTCGGCCGCCAGATGCGGTTCGTCACCGGCCCGCGCCAGGCTGGAAAGACCACCCTGGCCCGACGGATTCTCTCGGACGGCGGACACGAAGATCTGTACTTCAACTGGGACACGAGAGCGGTCCGGGACCGTTTCCGGCGGGACCCGTACTTTTTCGAATCCGCCTTGCGTGATGCTTCGCGTGAGGGCGGCAACCCCTGGATCTGCCTCGACGAGATCCACAAAATGCCGAAATGGAAGAACCTCCTCAAGGATTATTTCGACCGATTTGAATCGATCGGTCGATTCATCGTGACCGGGAGCGCCCGGATGGACTGGTTCAGACAGTCCGGAGACTCGCTGGCGGGAAGGTATTTCCTTTACCGGCTCTTTCCTCTTTGTCTCAACGAGTGTGCGGGAGGCGAACCGTCCAATCCGGAGCCTGACCGCGAAGCCGCGGACTACCTCGGGAAGGTCCTCGACCGGACGGCTAATGCAGAACCGGCGCTCGAGCCGCTGCTCCGGTTCGGCGGCTTTCCCGAACCCTTCACAAAAGCATCTGCGCGATTCCATCTCCGGTGGCAGCGGGACCTCCTCGACCGGGTCCTCCGGGAGGATATCCGGGACCTCACCCGGATCACCTCCTTGGAAAACCTGGCCCGGTATCTCCAATTGCTGCCCCTGCGGGTCGGTTCCCCCCTGTCCCTGAACGCCCTTCGGCAAGACCTCGAATGCAGCCACACCACGGTGCGCACCGCGACGACGGCGCTTCAGTTCGTCTACGTCATTTTCATGGTCCCCCCCTTTCACGAACGTCTCGCGCGTTCGCTGCGGAAGGAACAGAAGGCTTACCTGTTCGATTGGTCCCGGGTCCCGGACCCCGCCGCCCGCTTCGAGAACTACGTGGCGCTGGAGCTGAAGGCCCTGGTCGAGTCCTGGAACGATGCCGGGACGGCCGATGCCGGCCTGTGGTACACCCGGAACCGGGACGGCCGGGAAACGGACTTCCTGATCACGCTCGACGGAAAACCCTGGTGCCTGTTCGAAGCCAAGCTGTCCGACGGTCCGATCGCTTCCCATCACTTCAACCACTCCCGCGCCCTGGGGAATATTCCGGTGGTCCAGGTCGCCCGGCAACCCGGGGTGAACCGGCGTGACGGCGAAACCGGTTTCCGGGTCTCCGCCGGCCGCTTCTTCGCCTGAGGCCGGCTCGCGCCCACGCTGCAGGCGGATCCGGGCCGACCGCGACGTACGTCGTCAGCTGATTTCCAGCTTCTTCATCCGGTCGAGCAGCGAGGGCCGGGTGATCCCCAGGAGGGCCGCGGCGTGGGTGCGGTTCCCCCCGGTCCGCGACAGGGCTTCCCAGACCAGGCGGGCCTCCAGGGTGTCCACGTTCCGCCGGAGGTCCAGGTCTTCGCCCCTGGGGTCCGGCGGGGTCGTCCCGGCGGCCCCGGCCGGCTTCCCGTCGAGGTCCCCGGCCCCCTCGGGCGGAAGCAGGTAGCGGGACAGGCAGTCAAGCCCGACGGGTCGCCCGGGGTCGGCGAGCAGGGCCAGGCGCTCCGCCTCGTTCTCCAGCTGGCGGACGTTCCCGGGCCAGTTGAAGCGCTCCAGGGCCCGGTAGACGCGCTCGTCCACGGGGAGGGGCCGCTGCTTGGTCCGGTTCCAGGCCCGGGCCAGGAAAAAATCCGTGAGGGGGCGGATGTCCTCGATCCGCTCGCGCAGCGGGGGGACTTCCAGCACGAACACGCTGAGGCGGAAGTAGAGGTCCTCCCGGAAAGCGCCGCGTTCCACCTCGGCGCGGAGGTCCCGGTTGGTGGACGCCACCACCCGGACCTCGGCGTTGACCGGGCGTTCCGCCCCCACCGGCCAGATCTCCCGGTTCTGAAGGACCCGGAGCATCTTGACCTGGAGGTCGAGGGGCGCTTCGCCGATCTCGTCCAGGAAGAGGGTCCCGCCCTCCGCGAGCTGGAAGTAGCCTTTCCGGTCGCCGGTGGCGCCGGAGAAGGCGCCCTTCTTCCACCCGAAGAACTCGCTCTCCGCGAGTTCCCGCGGGATCGCGCCGCAGTTGACGGCCACGAAGGGCCCTCCGCGGCGGGTGCTGCCGCGGTGGACCCTCCGGGCGACCAACTCCTTGCCGGTCCCCGTTTCCCCGAAGATCAGGATGGTGGACTCGGAGGCGGCCACCCGGTCCACGGCCCGGACGACATTGCTCATGGCCGGGCTGTGGAAGATGAAGTTGTCGGTGTCGATGAAGCGCTTCACGTCGTTCTGGAGGGCCCGGTTCTGGTTCTTCAGCCGGTCGTTGGCCAACCGGAGTTCCTCGGCGAGCCGGCGGTTCTCCCGCTCCAGTTCCAGTTTCTCCAGGGCCTGCCGGACCACGATGCGCATCTCCTCGGGCTCCCACGGCTTGGTGATGTAGCGGTAGACGTGCCCCTCGTTGATGGCGTCGATGAGGTCGTCGGTCTCGGTGTAGCCGGTGAGGATGATGCGCATGGCCTCCGGGCGGATCCGGATGATGCGCTTGAGCAGTTCCACGCCGGTCATCCGCGGCATGCGCTGGTCGGTGATGACCAGGTCCACCGGCATCTTCTCCGCCAGGCCCAGCGCCTCTTCGGCGGACCCGGCCTCGTAGACGCGGTACCGCCCCAGGAAGGTCCTTTTCAGCTTCTGGAGGTTGGCGGGCTCGTCGTCCACCACCAGCAGGGTGTGCCGGATCTCATTCTCCATCGGGGTGCTCCGTTGAACCGTCGGTGCGGGAAGCGTCGCCCGGTCCCTCCCCGCCGGGTTCCGGCGGTTCCTTCACGGGAAGTTCGACGCGGAAGACGGCGCCGCCCGCCGGGAGGTTCCGGGCCGTCAGGTGACCGCCGTGCTGGCGGACGATGTTGAAGCTGATGCTCAGGCCGAGACCGGTCCCCTGCCCCACCTCCTTCGTCGTGAAGAAGGGCTCGAAAATCTTGTGCAGGTGGGCGGGCGGGATCCCCTTCCCGGAGTCGGCGACTTCCACGACCACCCACTCCCCCTCGCGCCGGATGGAGAGCCGGATCTCGCCCTCCCCCTCGATGGCCTGCACCGCGTTGCCGATGAGGTTGAGGAAAACCTGCTCGATCTTCCCGGCATAGACGTTGACGTCGGGGACGTCCCGGTAGTCTCGCACCAGGCGGATGCGCTGCTTGTACTGGTTGCGCAGCAGGTTCAGGCACATGTCGAGGGCCTTCCGGAGGTCCACGGGCTGCCGGGTTCCCACGGGGGCCCGGGAGAAGGAGCGGAGGTCGTCCACGATGGAGCGGATGCGCTCGGCGCCCTCGTTGATGTTGCGGGCGATGTTGAGGAGGTCCTCCAGCAGGAAGGCGATGTTGTGGTCCTCGGCGTAGCGGCGGATCGCGGCCACCCCCTCGTCGCCCCGCCCGGCCTGGGACTCCACGAAGGCCGCGTAGTCCCGGACCGCGTCGGCGTACTCGCACAGGAACCCCGTGTTCCCGTAGATGAAGTTCAGGGGGTTCTTGATCTCGTGGGCGATCCCCGCCACCAGGCGGCCCAGGGAGGCCATCTTCTCGTTCCGGACCAGCTGGTCCTGGGCCTCCCGGAGGTTGTCCAGAGCCTGGCGCAGCTCGGCGTTGCTCTCCTCCAGCGCCCGGGTCCGCTCCCGAACCTTCTCCTCGAGGCGGCGGTTGGCCTCCTCCAGCTGCCCCTGGCGCTCTTCGATGGTGGCGGCCATGGTGTTGAAGGCGCCGGCCAGCTCGCCGATCTCCCCCCCGCTCCGGATCTCCGCCCGGTGGTGGTGCTCCCCCCGGGAGAGGCGCCGGGCCGACTCGGAGAGCCGCCGAAGCGGCCGGCTGAGGTTCCGGCTGAGGAAGACGGCGGTGGCGAGGATGAGGAGCAGGGCCGCGCTGCCAATGAGGGTGAAGTCGAGGGACAGCCGGGAGACCGGGGCGAAGATCTCGTCGGCCGTCAGCGAGACCATGAGGAGCCACCCGAACGCGGGGAGGCTGGACCGGCACAGGCTCCCGTAGCGCAACCGGCCGTCCGCCGGGTACTCCAGGGTGTCCGCCTTCCGCGCCAGGGCTGTCCGGACCGCCGCGGCCATGGATGGGGGCAGGGCTTCCCCCAGGGCCGGCGGCGCCGTGACCCCCGGGCGGTTCTTCCGGAACGGCGTCGCCAGGAATCGGCCGCCCGTGCGGTCGAGGAGGAGGACATAGCCCGACTTCAGGCCGAATTTACGGAAGTCGCTCTCGGCGAGGTCCAGGTTCCCCTGGATGAACTCCCAGTTCATCAGGGCCAGCAGCACGCCCACGGGGCGGCCGTCGCCGCGGCTGCGGACGACGGAGGCCAGGCCCAGGTGGAAGGAGCGGCTCTGGTCCTCGCGGTCGAAGTCATAGAAGGTGTTGACCAGCCGGGAGGCGTAAAAGTCCGTCACGGCCGTCCCGTTCCGGAGCGCGGTCTCGAAGGCGGCCTGCTCCTCGGGGAAGCCCCGGAGCTCCGACGCCTCGATCTCGTCGCAGATCCGCCGGTCGAAACGGTTCCCGAAGCGGCCGGTGGGGTTCACCGCCACGATGCGCCCCCCCGGGTCCGCCAGGACCAGGAGGTCGTACACCTGGAACGTCCGGACCTTCTCGTCGAGGACCTCCTCGAGGCGCCGGACGTCGATCGCCTCCGGAGGCCCGGCCAGGGCCTCGAACCGGTCGCCGGCGGCCAGGCCGTCCACTTCGGCCCGCCGCTCGGTGAGGATGAGGTCGATCTTGTCGGCGGCCTGCTGGGCGACGTGCTTGAGGTAGATTTCGACCCGGTCGGCCTCGATGATCCCGCGGGCCCGGATGAAGAAGAGGGCCGCGGTCACCATGTGGGGGAGCAGCCCCGCCACGACGAGCGCCAGGAGGATCTTGACCCGCATCGACCCGAAAAAGCGCATGGGTCCTCCGGGTCAGCCGGTCGGGGCAGGCCGGGCGAGACGGGGAAGTGCCGTCCGGAACTGGACGATCTCGGCCTGGTCGGTGTGGATGAAGGTTTCCACGGTCCCGTGGAAGCTGATGCGCCCCCCCTCCTGGATGAAGGCCACCCGGTCGGCCACGGTCTGGGCGCACCGGAGGTCGTGGGTGACCACGATGGAGGTGATCCCCATCTCCTTCTGCAACTCCCGGATGGTCTCGCTGATGAGGCGCCCCGTGATGGGGTCCACCCCCGTGGTGGGCTCGTCGTAGAAGATGGCCAGGGGGTTGGCGGCGATGGCCCGGGCCATGGCGACCCGCTTCTTCATCCCCGTGCTGATTTCCTCGGGCATGAGGTCGGCGATGTCCTCCAGCTCCAGGCGGCGGAGGATGCCCATGACCCGGGCCCCCACCTGCTCCTCGTCCAGCGCCCGCTCGGTGCGCAGGGGGAAGGCCACGTTCTCGAAGACGCTGACGGAGTCGAAGAGGGCCCCCGACTGGAAAACGTAGGAGAACTTCTTCCGGAGGGTGATGAGTTCGCTTTCCGGGAGACGGGCGATGTCGCGTCCCTGGATCAGGACCTGACCCTCGTCGGGCTGCAACAGCCCGGTGATGATGAGCAGGGTGACGCTCTTGCCGATGCCGCTGCGGCCCATCAGGGCGAGGGTCTCCCCGTTCTCCACGGCCAGGTCGACGTTCCGGAGGACGTGGTGGTACTCGAAACTCTTGGAAACGTTCCGCAGTTCGATCAGCGGCATTCCCGACCACCTTATCCGTGGGTTCGGCGCGGGCCGTCAACGCCCGGATCGTAGCAGACTCCCCCGCGAAAAGCAAGGCGGGCGACACGCTTGGGGCTTGACAGCCGGGCCTTCTCGGCTATTTTGATGAGGGGAGCGCCGGAGGCGTTCAACCGGGAGGCCGAGTGAATTTCCGCATCCTTCACCAGGACGAACACCTGATCGCCGTTCACAAGCCGGCGGGCTTCCACGTCCACCCGCCCGAGAGCGGCCACCTGATCCCCGACGGCGCCAACTGCCTCAAGCTCCTCCGAAAGCAGGCGGATCGCTACCTCTACCCCGTGCACCGCCTCGACCGGGCCACGTCGGGCGTGCTGCTCTTCGCCCTCGACCCCGTCTCGGCCCGGGACCTCATGCGCCAGTTCGACGCCGGCGAGGTGGAGAAAACCTACTACGCCGTGGTGCGGGGGTGGCCTCCCGAAACCGGGGTCATCGACGACCCGCTGCGCGACAAACCGGGGCCGCGCTTCCCCGGGCGGAGCGACGGGGGGGGCGCCGACGCGCCCGACTCGCCCGTCCAGGCCGCGGTGACGGAATTCGAGCGCCTGGCCGCCCTGGAGGTCCCCCGGGCCGTGGGGCGGCACGACACCGCCCGGTACGCCCTGCTGCGCGTCCGCCCCCGGACGGGGCGCTGGCACCAGGTCCGCCGCCACCTCGCCCGGCGCGCCCACCCCGTCCTCGGGGACACCGCCCACGGGGACCGGGCGCACAACCGCTTCGCCCGCGACGAACTCGGTCTCGAGGGGTTGCTCCTCAAGGCCCACGCCGTGACCTTCAGCCACCCGGGGACCGGCGAGCGCGTCCGGGTGGTCTCGCCCTGGAAGGACCTCTGGCATCGGGTGTTCGAGCATTTCGGTCTTTGCCCCTGGGGCGACGGCCGCCCCGGCCTTCACCGAGCCTGATCGTACCTTCAACGGCCACTCGTGGCCGCATCGTGCGGGAGAGTGGGGCCGGCCTCTCGTGACTTCGGCCGGGAGCATGGTTTACGGCCCATGCCCTCTTCCTTCGCGCGCTTTGCGCCTTGGCGAGAACCGATCCGGATCCTGGTCTCGCAAAGGCGCGGAGATCGTAAAAAGTCCTGATGGTGATCTCACAGAGGCACGGGGAAGAATCATAAGAATTATTGATTCTATTAAATACGATTTGGATTTCTCCGTGCCTCCGAGCCTCTGTGAGAGAAAAAGACTTTTTGCGATGGCGGCAGGGTTGGGGAGCGGCGTGTTTGCGTTTGCCGTGTTTCCCATGGAAATTATTCGCTATACTCAAGCCGCCCTGACCGATTGACCATGGAGGCAAGACCATGAACCCGTCCCTGGCCCGCACCCTCGACACGATCCAGGCCGAGCGCAACCAAGCCTGGAGGGACACCGCCGTCCGGCTGGAACAGGCCCAGGCGGCGCAGAACCGCGCTTGCTGCCTCGCAACCCCGGGGGGGTCCTGCATGGAACTGAAGGGCGGTTTCGCCTTCTTCATGGGGCCCGGCCACCCGCTGAGCCAGGCCCTGGCCATGGGGCTGGCCGGCCCCCTGGCGGCGGAGGACGTGGACCGCGTCGAGGCCCACCTCCGGCAGGGGGGCGGCGTGCCCCAGTTCGAACTGTGCCCGCTGGCGGACCCCGGGCTCTTCGCCGAACTGGCGGGCCGCGGCTACCGGGTCCAGGAGTTCCAGCTGGGCTGGGCCCGCCCGCTGGGGCCGGACCCGATCCCCCCCGCGCCCCCCGCCGGGCTGGAGGTCCGCCGGGTCGAGGACGGGGAGGCCTTCCTCCGGGTGGTGATGGGCGGGTTCATGGAGACCGACGCCGAGGCGGTGCCCCCCGAGCTCGTCGACGCCTTCCGGACCACGACCCGGGCCCCCGGCGTCCAGCTCTGGGGGGCCTTCGACGGGGAAACGCTGCTGGGCGGGGGCACCCTGTTCCTTCACCAGGGCACGGCCGTCCTATCCGGGGCGGGGGTGCCGCCCCGGTACCGGCGGCGCGGGGTGCAGGGCGCCCTGATCCGCGCCCGGCTGGACGGTGCCGTGGCCGCGGGCTGCGACCTGGCGGGCAGCGGGACCGCCCCCGGGAGCCCCAGCCAGCGCAACATGGAACGCCACGGGTTCCGCGTGGCCTACCCCAAGGTGGTGCTCCTCGCTTCGCGGTAGGCGGGAAGAGGGCCGGCTCCGGGATGCCGTTTCCCCGCAGGCGACTGGAAAGGACGAAAGGACCTAAAGGACCAAAAGGACTTAAAGGACTTAAAGGACTTAAAGGACTCGAAGGTGTCAAGGGGACAAGGGTCTCGAAGGATTGGCCGCACCCCCCGCGCGACCCCCGCGCGACTCTTGCGCACCCCATGCGACCCCCGTGCACCCCGCGCAACCCGCGCAAACAGAGCGACCCGCACAAACATCTCATCCCGCACACCCTCCTCTCCCTGCGCAAACCGCGCGCGGCGGGTACCCGGTTCGGGCCTTGCCATCCCTTGGGTCGTTTTGGTCGTTCTGGTCCCTTCGTCCTTTCAGCGCGAGGCCCCTACCGCCGGGGGCCCTGAGCCGTGGCACCGTCGGCATTCAGGCGTGGCGGCCTTCGCTCTCTGCATCTTCTGTGGTCCAAGTGTTCCACGGTCAAAATCCGTTGCCGTCTTGCCCGCGCCTATCCGTGTTCGTCCGTGGTCTGCTTCCGCAGGGCTGTACGCTGGGGGCCCGGAGGGGGCGCTGATCCCGATTGCGATTCCGATGCCGACCCCGACGGGAACATCTCCTGACCTTCAGCCTGACAGCCTTCAACGCCTTCCCCCGCCCCGCCCTTCAGCCGGCAGGCCCACAGGGCGGCGAACACCCCGATGAACGCCCCGAACAGGACGTCGCTCGGGTAGTGGGCCGTCACGACGACGCGGCTCGCACCGACGAGGGCGGCCAGACCGAGGAACAGGAGGCGGCCCCGCGGGAAGAGCACCGACAGGGCGGTCATCAGGGAGAAGATCCGGATCGTGTGGCCCGAGGGCGTCGAGTTCAGGTTGTATTCGTCGGAAAAAAAGAAAAAGCCGTAGGTCCCGTGGTCGAAAAGCTCAACCGGCCGGGCCCGTGCCAGAAGGTATTTCAACCCTTCCCCGATGACGATGCCGATGGCGCAGCTGACGCACACATAGAAAACGGCGGCCGTCCAGGGGCGTCCTTTCCCCTGGTTGGCGATGACACCGGCGATTCCGGCCACGAAGCCCAGCGTGAGGGCGAGGGTGACGTAGGGACCGCTTGCCAGGAGGGAAAGAAAGGACCCGAACGATTTCACCCCGGTGTCGGAAAACGCGGCACGGGCCCACCGGTCGACGGGCTGGTCCAGGAACAGGAAGAAAAGCAGGTAGAGCGGGACGAGGGCGATGAACCATCGAACCGTCTGTTTCGGCAGTGTCTCCATCATGGGTGTTCGGCTCCCGGGAAGAGTTGCGGCGGCAGCGCCCTTTCATTCAAATCCCGCGAATGGCAGAGGAATCATAACGGTTTATCGCTTCGCCGTCCACCTCTTTTGTCACGTTGCCCGGCAGGGGACGCACGGTGTCCCGGGTCACGGCTTTCGAAAACGGCCCGCGTCGGGGAAAGTTCACGGAAATGAAAAAATAGCTTGCCTGGCGGGTGAAGGCAGGATAAAATCCATTCCAAGTCGCTTTTCTCACCAAATCGCAGATTTTTCGCAGTTCGGATTGCTCTTTTCCCGCGATAGACTGAAGTCAGTGAATCACCGCGTCTTTTCATAACCACCCGACGAAAACACCCCCGGGAGTATCCCCGGGAATCCGACACGGAACGCGAACGCCGGAATCCCCGGCGATAAACCCATCGCGGAAGGAGGAGTCGTGAACCAACCCGCCCTGCGCACCACCCTGGCGACGAGTGCCCTGCTCTGCCTCATCCTGTTCGTCCCTGCCGCCCCCCGCCCCGAGAACGGCTACCTGCCCCAACAGAACGTGCAGCCGCAGAACGAGGCCTTCGCCGGCGAGGAAGCGCCCCAGTCTTTCGCGGGGACGCCGGACGGCGACAACCTGTGGACCTTTGCCGAGAACGAGGCGAGGGATTCCCGCCTGCTTCGGGAACCCGCCGATTTCGACGTCAAGCGCGACTTCTTTCGGGTTGCGATGGTCAACGAGTACGGGGTCCGGTCCATCCTCTTCTCCGTCCTGGGGGATCTTCGCACGGGGCGGGGAGCGGCATCGCCGAAGAGCGAGCTGACCCTGCCGATGCCCAACGGGGTGGTCTCGCGGTTCACCGTCGAGGAATCCCCCGTCATGGAGCCCGAACTCCAGGCCCAGTTCCCCGACATCCGCACCTTCCGGGGGCAGGGCATCGACGATCCGACGGCCACCCTGCGCTGCGATTTCACCCCGCTCGGTTTCCACGCGCAGGTGATTTCGAGCCAGGGCACGGTCTACATCGACCCCTTCCGGGCCGGGGAACGGATCCGTTACATCACTTACGAAAAACGAGGCCTGCGCCGTGCGGCCCCGTTCAAGTGCCTGCTGGACGAGGAGACGGCCGGCCAGCACCGCCCGGCCGTCAACATGACCCCGGGGCTTTACGCCTATTCCAACGGCACGACCCTCCGGACCTACCGCCTGGCCCTGGCCTGCACCGGTGAGTACGCCACCGCCGTCTGCAACCACAACGGCGTCTCCGTCACAGTGGCCAACACCCTGGCGGCGATGACCACCACTCTGAACCGGGTCAACGGGGTTTACGAGCGCGAACTGGCGATCCACATGAACCTGGTGGCGAACGAGACCTCCCTCATCTTCACGAATGCGTCCACCGACCCCTACACCAACGACAACGCCAGTTCCCTCCTCTCCCAGAACCAGTCGACCTGCGACTCGAAGATCGGGAGCGCCAATTACGACATCGGGCACGTGTTCAGCACGGGCGGCGGCGGCCTGGCGGGCCTGGGCGTCGTGTGCAACGCCTCCCGGAAGGCCCAGGGGGAGACCGGGTCCTCCACCCCCTACGGGGACGGGTACGACATCGATTACGTCGCCCACGAGATGGGGCACGAGTTCGGCGCCAACCACACCTTCATCTCCACCCAGGGGAGCTGCTCCGGGAACGGCAATTCCTCCACCGCCTACGAGCGGGGCAGCGGCATCACCATCATGGCCTACGCCGGCATCTGCGGCACGGACGACCTGGCCGCGCACAGCTACGACTACTTCCACACCGTCAGCCTGAACGAGATCACCAACTACCTCGCGGGCACCAGCTGCGCCGTCAGCACCACCCCGGGGAACACCATCCCCACCCTCACCATCGGGTCGAACTACACGAACGTCCCGGTCAGCACCCCCTTCACGCTCACCTGCCAGTCGGCGACCGACGCGAACGGCGACACCCTCACCTACTGCTGGGAAGACTGGCAGACCGGTTCCAACTGCAAGTTCCGGCCCTGGCCCCTGACGACGCTCTCCTCGCGCACCTTCCCGCGCCTGGAGGACCTCCTCTCGGGTGCGTCCACCCCCTGGGAGACGCTCCCCACCGCCGCCGGCACGCGGACCTTCCGCTGCACCGTCCGGGACAACCACGCGGGAGCGGGCGCCTACAACAGCGCCACCATGACGGTGGGCTTCGTGGCCGGCGCTTTCGCCCTCACGGCCCCCACCACGGCGGTTTCCTGGCCGGCCGGGTCCTCCCAGACGGTCACCTGGACCAAGGGCGGCAGCGTCTCGGCCAACGTGAAGATCTCCCTGACCACCGACGGCGGCGTGAACTGGACCACCCTCGTGGCCAGCACGGCCAACGACGGCAGCGAGACGATCACGGTCCCCAGCACACCGAGCACCACCTGCCGGATCGGGGTCTCCCCCACCGACAACGTCTACTTCTCCCTCTCGCCCGTCAACTTCTCCATCACCGGGGCGACGGTGCCCGCGGCCCCCTCCGGCCTCTCGGCCAGCGCCGCCTCCACGTCCCAGATCAACCTGACCTGGTCCGACAACAGCACCAATGAAACGGGGTTCAAACTGGAACGGAAAACCGGCTCCGGCGGCGCCTGGTCCCAGGTCGCCACGCCGGGCGCGGGCGTCACCAGTTACGCCAACACCGGCCTGGCGGCCTCCACCACGTACTACTACCGCATCCGGGCCACCAACGCGTCCGGGGACTCCGCCTACTCCAACGAGGCCAACGCCACCACGTCCACGACGCCGACCCCGCCGGCCGCCCCGTCCGGCCTCACCGCCACCGCGGCGTCCTCCTCCCAGATCAACCTGGCCTGGACGGACAACGCCTCGAACGAGACCGGCTTCAAGCTCGAGCGGAAGACCGGCTCCGGCGGCGCCTGGTCCCAGGTCGCCACCCCGGCGGCGGGCGCCACCTCCTACGCGAACACCGGCCTGGCGGCGTCCACCACGTACTACTACCGCATCCGCGCCACCAACGCGGCGGGCGATTCGGCCTACTCCAACGAGGCCAATGCCACCACCGGCACCACCGGCAACACCATCGCCTGCGGGGAGACCAAGTCCGGCACCCTGGCGTCGGGCGACGCCTACTCCACGGTGCGGACCACCAGCTACGCCGATTCCTACACCTTTGCCGGGACCTCCGGGCAGCAGGTCACCATCGTCATGACCAAGAACGGCTCCACGCTGGACACCTGGCTCGTCCTGAAGAGCCCGACGGGGACGACCCTGGCGCAGAACGACGACGGCAACGGCGGCACGGACTCCAAGATCGTCTTCACCCTGACGTCCACCGGGACCCACACCATCGAGGCGACGTCCTACTACGCCGGCACCAGCGCGAACGGCGTCGGCGCCTACAACCTCTCCCTGGCGTGCGGCACCGTCCAGGAGCTGGTTCTCAACGGCGGCTTCGAGTCCCAGACCACCAACTGGACCTTCGCCACCTACTCCTCCGTCACCACCGGAACGCCCCAGGCGGGGACCTACAAGGCTCAGCAACTGGGCCGGGGCACCACCAGCACCACCAATTTCTACCAGCCCATCGCGGGCTTCAACGGGACGTCCAAGACCCTCACGTTCTACCTGAAGATCGCCTCCTCCGAGGGGACGACCAAGGCCTACGACTACCTGCGGGTGAAGATCAAGAACACCTCGGGCGCCGACGTGACGACCCTCGCCACCTACAGCAACCAGAACAAGAACACCTATGCCGGCTGGACGCTGGTGACGCTCTCCATCCCGGCCTCCGCGGCCGTGGCGAACTACCGCCTCAGCTTCGACGCCAGCGAGGACGTCTCCTACGCCACGACCTTCTACATCGACGGGGTGTCCGTCAAGTGAACCCCGGGGGGAAGCGCTTCCCCCCGCGCGGACGTCAACCCTGAAACAGGAGGGCGGGAGCCGATCTCCCGCCCCCTTTTTTTTTCGTTGCGCCGGGTTCGCACTGCCTCGTGCTGTTTCAAGACGTCCACACCGGCTCCCGTCGCGGGGCTTCCGGCCGCAACCCTGTACTGCAAGCCCGCAAGATCCACGAAGGAAATCCGGTCACATCACTCGTTGCCAGGTTGCGCGCAACACTTGCATTGCGGACGTCGTTCGTGTGGTTCGTGTGGTTCGTGGTTCACTTTCCGGAGCATTCGCCGGCATCGGCGTCCCTCCGCGGTTCAATGGCCAGGACGCCCAGGATCCTCTCCGACAAGGCCCGGAACGTGTACGGCTTTTCCAGGAAGCCGACCGCCTCGGACCCGGAGAACCGGCGGCTGAACTCGTCGTCCCCGTACCCGCTGGTCAGGATGATCTTCAACCCCGGGCGAAGCGTGCGGAGTTCCCGGAAGACCTCGGCCCCGTCCATCTCGGGCATGGTCAGGTCGAGCAACACCCCGTCGATCTGTGCCGCGTGCCTTCGGAAGGTCTCGAGGGCTTCCCGCCCGTCCCGCGCGGTCAGCACCGTCAGGCCGAGACGTTCGAGCATCCGTCGGGCCATGTCCCGCACCGAGGGTTCGTCGTCCACCAGGAGGATCGTCCCCCGGTTCGACCCCGGGAGCATCGGTCCCGGCTCGACCGGGTCCGCTTCCGGCTGCCGGGAGGACGCCGGGAAGTAAACGTGGAAAACGGTCCCTCTCCCCGGTTCACTGTCCACCCGGACGCCCCCCCCGTGGCCCCGCACGATCCCCAGGACCGTGGAGAGGCCCAGACCGCGCCCGGTAAACTTGGTGGTGAAGAAGGGGTCGAAGATCCGCCCGAGGGTTTCCCGGTCCATGCCCGACCCGGTGTCCGCCACCTCGAGGAGGACGCCGGGGCCCTCCCCGACCGGTCCGGGCAGCCACCCGCCGGCCGGGAGCGCCTCACCCCCGGCAGCGGCGGAGGTGCTCACGGTGACCAGCCCGCTGTCGGTCCCGATGGCCTCGGACCCGTTGATCACGAGGTTCATGACCACCTGGCGGATCTGGGCCGCGTCCGCCTCCACCGCCGGGAGCTTGTCCCCCCGCCGCAGCTGGAGGGACGTCTTCTTGGAGACCGACACGCGGAGCATGTGCTCCATCTCGGCCACGAGCGCACCCAGGTCGAGGGGACGGATCTCCAGGCGACCCCGCCCGCTGTAGGCCAGGAGCTGGCGACACAGGTCGGCCGCGCGGCGGGCCGCCTTCGCAATCTCCTCCAGGTTTTCGCGGACGGGGGAGCCGTCGGGGAGTTCCTCCCTCGCCAGGTCGGCGTGCCCCAGGATGGCGGAGAGGATGTTGTTGAAGTCGTGGGCGATGCCGCCCGACAGAACCCCCAGGCTCTCCAGTTTCTGGGCCTGGCGGAGCTGGGCCTCCAGCCGGCACCGCTCCTCGGCGGCCCGCTCCCGCTCCCGGATGTCCCGGACGAAGGCGCAGATCCGGGGCTGCCCCTCAAAGTCCATGAAATTGAGCGTGATCTCCACGGGGAGGGTGTCCCCGGCCCGGGTGTGAAGGTAACCGGACCAGCTGAAGACCCGGGCCTCCCGGATCATCTTCCACCGCATCGGCCAGGCCTCGTGGGGGCGGCTGGGGTCGAGGTCCGCCACGACCCGTTCACGCAACTGCTCCCGGGTGTACCCCAGGAGGTCGCAGGCGGACTGGTTCGCGTACACGATGCCCCCCCCCTCGTCGGCCCAGAAGACGGCGTCCGCGGCGTGATCCAGGCAGAACTGGGTCAACCGGAGGGTCTCCTCGGCCCGCCGGAGGTCGGTGACGTCGATGACGTAGCCGTCGTAGTGAACGGCGTCCCCCCCGGCGTTGCGGTGCACGACGGTGAAGTCCCGGACCCGGCGCTCCTCCCGGCCCGCGGTGAAGATCCGGTACTCCTGCTCGTAGCAGGTCCGGCCGGCCCGGGTGTAGGCCGCGACCTCGGCGAGGACTCGACAGCGGTCGTCCGGGTGGATGATTTCCAGGTAGGAGACCCGACCTTCCTGGAAATCGTCGGTGGTGTACCCCAGGCGGGTGACGTTGGGCGACACGTATTCGAGGGTGTAAGCGGTGTCCGCGCACCACTTGAAGGCGATCACCGGCCCCTGGAGGTACTGCCGGCGGTCGCGCTCGAGGGCCTCCCGGGCGTTCCGGGCGTCGTCTTCGGCGAGGGTGGGATCGTTGCTCGGGGGCATCGAGGTCATGTTCCGGCTCCTGGGGTCTGCTCAATGTACTCGGCTGCCGCGGGTTTCGGCGGGTGATCAAACCGTGTTGGGGCCGACTATAGCACACCGGCGGGGGCCGGCCAAGGGGTTCCCGTCATCCCGGCGCCAGCTTGCCGGCAAGAATGACGCCGCTGCCGATCACCGGATCGTTCGGCCGTCTGGACGGCATTTTCCAGCTCTTCTGTCGGAAGGCTTGGATTCCCGCTGCTTCATCCCCGTGCGCCACCCGGCAGGTGGCGCCTACAGGGCCCCGCAGGCCCTGAGGGCGGCCTCGGCGGCGCCGGCCCAGTCGCGGTTGGCCTGGGGGCTGGCCGGGCTGGGGTGGGGGATTCGGCCGATCGTGACGTTCAGGCCGGCCAGGGCCACCCGGGCCCGGCGCTCGGCGAAGCTCCCCACACCCACCACGAGGCGGGGCCGGAGCCAGCCCACGGTGTCCCTCAGGGCCCGGTCGCAGGCGTCCTCCAGGCGTTGACGCGGGCCGACGGGCAGGTGGTCAGGGGTGTAGTTGCGGCCGCTTTCCTCCAGGAAGAGCAGCGGGCAGTAGTTGGCCACGAAGAACCGGGCGAAAAAGCCTCCCGGCGTGCCGAACCGGTCACGGGCCCAACCCCACAAGCGCTTGCCGCTCACCTCGCGGCGGCGGCACCGGAAACCGTCCACCGGCCGGGCGGGGTGCTCGCGGGCGGGGCGCGCCACCGGGGCGTCGAGGCCCATCCAGTCCCGCACCGCCGTCACCTCGCCGAAGGGGACGCCCGTCTGGGCCATGCCCCAGGGCCCCGGGTTCATCCCCAGCAGCATGACGTCCCGCCCGGGTGCGGCATACCGCTCGAGGTACAGCCGGTGGCACGCCCGGGCGTACTCCAGGGGGTTGTAGACGAAGGCCACCGGGGACGGGAACGCCAGTCCCGCCACGGCGGCGGAGAGTTCGTCGGCGACCGCCAGCAGGGGGTGGACGGGGGTTTGGGGCGCGTCAGGGCACACGGGCGTCCCCCCGGCAGAACGCCACCAACCGGGGGAACAGGTCACGGACCTGCTCCCGGGTCTCGGCGATGGACCCCGACGTGTCCACGACGAAATCGGCGCGGCTGCGCTTCTCCTCAAGGGGCATCTGGGCCTCGATCCGCCGACGGGCGTCCGCCTCGTCGAAACCGTCCCGGCTCATCAGGCGCCGAAGCTGGACCTCCGGCCGGCACCAGGCCACCACCACGGGGCCGAACTGGCCGGGCCGGCAGACCTCGTAGAGAAGCGGGACGTCGGTGACCACCAGGGTGTCGGGGGACAGGGCCTCCGCGTCCGCCACGCGACGCTCGAGCGTCTCCAGGATGGGCGGGTGCGTGAGGCGGTCGAGGGTCCGGCGGGCGTCGGGGGAGGCGAAGATCAGCCGGCCGAGCGCGGCACGGTCCACGGTGCCGTCGGCAGTACGGACCCCCTCCCCGAACGCCGCGAAAATGGACTCGCCGACCCCCTGCGTTTCCAGGACCGCGTGGGCGACGGCGTCGGCATCCACGATCCGGGCGCCAAACCCGGACATGGCCAGGGCCACCGTCGACTTCCCCGAGGCGATGCCGCCGGTCAGGGCCGCCCTCATGCGCCGTGCTCCTTCCGGTAGGCCTCGAGGCACTCCGGCGAACAGAAGTAACAGGTCTCCCCGCCGACCCGGGCGGTCCGGGCGATCTCCGGGTCGACCAGGATCCCGCACTGGGGGTCCTTCACCAAGGTCCCCCGGGTGACGGAACCGCCTTCCCGAGCCCGGCCCTCACCGCCGGGCTTGCGGTCACGGGAGCGCGCGGCCCGCCGGGCGCCGCCGAGGAGGAGCCGCAGGCCCAGCAACGCCAGCAGGAACAGGACAAAAGAGATGATCATCCGGAACAGCGCACCCATAGGAACTCCCCGACCCCGATCAACGGCGGCCGGCGACAGCATACCACGGCTCGGGTTCGCTGCCAAGGCCGACGACTCCGGAGCAAAAGGGCAGACCGTCAACCGGATTTGCACCGCGGCGCCGGATGTGGGATAATGCGCCCCTGCCCGTCGCCGCCCCGCGGGCGTGACCGGGGAGGGGAGAGAAAACGGTGACCGAGAACCTGTCCACGACACACGACGGCGAACGGCCGGACCCGCCCCGCAAGCCCGGGCCTGCCCTGCCCACCTTCCCGGGACGGCTCGCGCGCTCCTGGAAGACGTTCCTGGACGACGGCGGCCCCGTCTCCGCGGCGGCGATCGCCTACTACGCCCTCTTCACCCTGTTCCCGGGGATCCTCGCCCTGCTCGGCCTCGGCCAGAAACTCCTCCTGGGCGACGAGCGGGGCCGGATGGCCGCCTACCACGTCCTCGCCCTCCTGCCCGCCGAGACCCGGCGCTACTTCGAGTCCCTCTTCCTGTCGCTGACCCAGCAGCCCTCCTGGGAATTCATCATCGGGAACGTGGTGGTCTTCCTCTGGATGGGGCTGTGGGTTTTCCACCTCCTGGCGGACGCCCTGGACAAGGCCTGGGACGTCCCCCCGCGCCCGTCGTTCCTCCGGCGAACGCTGGTGGGCCTGTGGATGATCGTCTTCTGCACCCTCTGCCTGCTCGCCTCCGCCTCCCTGATGGCGCTGATCCACGTCTGGCGCTTCCAGTTCCCCGCCCACTACCCCACGGCGAACCGCTTCCTCTTCGGCGCAGTCCTGAACCTGAGCGCCTACCTGTTCCTCGCCCTGATGTTCACCGGCATCTACCGGGTGGTCCCCAACACCCGGGTCGCGTGGGGAACGGCCTTCCGGGGAGGCTTCTTCGCCGGGTTCCTCTGGCACGTCACCAACTGGGCCCTCACCTGGGTCATCCCGGCCTTCGACTACCAGCGGGTCTACGGCCCCCTTTCGGCCGCCGTGGTCTTCCTCTTCTGGGTCGGCGTGTCGTTCTGGATCCTGATCTATGGCGCCCACCTCACCTTCCACTCCCAGGCCGACCGCCACGGGGGTTCCCGGGGGGCGGGGCCATGATCCGCGCGTCATCCCCCGAGCCGGAGCTTCCCGCGGACGTCCCCCCGGAGGAGCGCCGGTCCGCCTACCTATACGACCTACCGCCGGAGCGGATCGCCCAGCACCCCGAACCGCACCGGGACCACGCCCGGATGATGGTGATCTCCCGGACCGGCCCCGACCGGGTGCACGCGGTTTTTCACCAGCTGCCCGCCTTCCTCGCGCCGGGGGACCTGCTCGTCCTCAACGACACCCGGGTCATCCCTGCCCGGCTCTTCGGCCGCCGACAGGGCGGCACGGCCGCCATCGAGGTCCTTCTCCTGCGCAACCTGGAGGCGAACTTCTGGAAGGCCATGGTGCGGCCCGGGCGCAAGGTCCCGCGCGGGAGGGGGATCCTGTTCGGGGAGGACGGCAGCGCCGTGGTGATCGCCCACGAGCCCGACGGCACCCGCATCCTCCGGTTCGACATCCGGATGCCCATGGAGGCGTTCCTGGCGAAACACGGCATCACCCCCCTCCCGCCCTACATCCGCCGGGACGGCGATGCGGAGGAGGCCTTCCACCGCGAGCGCTACCAGACCGTCTACGCCCGGGTCCCGGGATCGGCGGCGGCGCCCACCGCCGGCCTGCACTTCACGCCGGACGTTCTGGACGCCCTGGCGGCACGGGGTGTGGAGACCGCCCGCCTGACCCTCCATGTCGGCATGGGGACCTTCCGGCCCGTGGAAACCGAGGACGTGAAGCTCCACCGCATGGACGCGGAGTCCTTCGCGCTGGGGCCGCAGGACGCCGCCAGGATCCGTTCCGCACGGGAGGCGGGGCGCCGGGTGATCGCCGTGGGCACCACCGCCACCCGGGCCCTGGAGTCGTTGGCCCTCCGCCACGACGGCGCCGTGGTCCCGGACGCCGGTTTCACCGACCTCTTCATCCGGCCGGGCTTCCGCTTCCAGGTCGTGGGGGGCCTCCTGACCAACTTTCACCTCCCCGGGTCCACCCTCCTGATGCTCGTCTCCGCCCTGGCCGGGAGGGAACGGGTCCTGGAGCACTACCGCGAGGCGGTCCGCCTGGGTTACCGCTTCTTCTCCTACGGCGAC
Organism: Acidobacteriota bacterium; assembly: GCA_018001935.1. Lineage (NCBI taxonomy): Bacteria > Pseudomonadati > Acidobacteriota > Acidobacteriota bacterium. The sequence goes on along the minus strand of JAGNHB010000021.1, from coordinate 53,075 downwards.
TGCATGCTCGTCCTCTGAACCCGTTGATTTCCCCCGCTTCTTTTGATACCCTGTAATCAAGTTTGATGCGCCCGCAAAAAGTCGAAAACCGAACGGGAAAGTTTATGTAAAGCCTTTGTTTGAGCCATCACCCGGAGGGCGATGGCACTTTTTGCGGGGATGTCGACATTCATTCGGGCACCGGGGCGAGGGCGCGGTGCGAAGCTCCCGGCTTTTTCGGCCCCGGACGCAACGTGGGGAGGTGCGGTATGCGGTGTGTGCGGCAGGCCATCCTCGGCATCCTCGTCAGTTTCCTGTTTTTCACCCCGCTCTGTCCCTCCCTCCTCGGGGGGGAGCCCTTCGAGGCGTTTCCGGCCAGCGACTGGGTCCTGAACGGCTGGGGCAACAACGACGTCGGCGAAGTGGGGGACGGGACTGCGGCCAACGTGCGCGTCGCCCCCACGGCCGTCACCGGGATGTCGGAATACTACGTCCGCTTCGCCGCGGGCGACCGGTTCTCCCTGGCCGTGCTGCCGGACCACTCGGTCTGGTCCTGGGGGGCCAACGACCTCGGCCAGCTGGGGACCCCGCCGCCGACCGGTTCGGTGACACCGGCCCCGGTCCCGGGCATCGCCGACGTCCTGGACGTGGCCGCGGGAGACGCCCATGCCCTGGCGCTCAGGGTGGACGGCAGCGTCTGGGCCTGGGGGGCCAACGACAAGGGGCAACTGGGCGACGGGACGAATGTCGGACGGTTCACGCCCGCGCCGGTTCCCGGTCTTCCGACCATCATCGCCGTCTCCGCCGGGGCCCGGCACTCCCTGGCCCTGGCCTGCGACGGCCGGATCTACGCCTGGGGGCTCAACGACCGGGGTCAACTTGGCGACTCCTCCGACGCCAACCGATGGTCCCCTGTTCAGGTGAACGCCCCGACGGCCGCCTTCGCCGCCATCGCCGCCGGCGGGATGCACTCGGTCGCCCTGGCTTCGGACGGCACCGTCTGGACCTGGGGCGACAACATCTCTCATCAACTGGGCGACGACGGGATGGGCTCACGGAGCCTCACGCCGTTGCAGGTCCCGGGATTCGGCGACGTCCGGGACATCGCCGCCGGCGGGCTGCACACCCTCGCCCTCAAGCAGAACGGGCTGGTTTTTTCCTGGGGCGGCAACGGCTCCGGACAGCTCGGGAACGACTCCCTGATCGACAGCGGCATCCCCGTACAGGTCCTCGGGATCGGTGTGCCCGACGCCGTCAGCTCCGTGGCCGCGGGCGGGGATCACTCCCTGGCCACCATCCTGAACGGCACGGCCGCCGCCTGGGGCAAGAACACCCTCGGCCAACTGGGGAACAACTCCCAGAGTCCCTCGGTCAAGCAGCCCGGAACGGTCGTCAATCTGACCAACGCCGTGGCGGTGGCCGGGGGGCAGGACCACTCCCTGGGCCTGGCCCGCTTCACCCTTCCGACGACCCCGGCCATCTGGTTCCAACCCCCGATCCAGAATGCGGGCGCCGGGCAGAGCGTCACCCTCACCGTGAGGGCCCAGGGCGTCCCCCCCCTTCAGTACCAGTGGTATGAGGGTCTCAGCGGCAACACCCTCTTCCCCGTCCCCGGCGCCATCCTCTCCACGATGGTCACCCCGCCGCTGAGCGAGAACAAGACCTACTGGGTGCGGGTCTCCAACCCCGGGGGGGCCACGAACAGCGACACCGCGTTCATTACCGTGCTCGATCCGCCGTCCATCACGACACAACCTGCCGACCTGGCTATCTGCAACGGCCAGACCGCCACCTTGACGGTGGGGGCCACGGGGTCCGCCCCTCTCCACTACCTGTGGTTCCGGGGCGAGAGCGGGGACGTCTCACACCCCGTCTATTCGGCTGTTGACTTCAACAGTTACATGACCGATCCCCTGAACGCCACGACCTCCTTCTGGGTGCGGGTGATAAACGATGTCGGCGAGGCCGACAGCAACACCGCCCTCGTCACCGTCCGCCAACCGCCCCACATCACCAGTCTGACGAGCCCCACGCCCGGCTGCCCGGGCGCTCCGGTCAACCTGGAGGCCATCGTCTCGGGAAGCCCCCCGCTGACGTTCCAGTGGTACCAGGGCCTGTCGGGCGACACCTCCACGCCGGTGGGGAGCAACTCCTTTTTTCTCAACGTGAACCCCCTGGTCTCCACCCCGTACTGGGTGCGGGTCTCCAACGACTGCGGGCAGGAGAACAGCGCCACCATCCTCGTCCCCGTCATCCCGCCGCCCCAGGTCCTGGTGCAGCCGGAACCCGTCGCCGTCTGCCCGGGGACCGCGGCGGTGCTGTCGGTGACGGCGAGCGGGGGCGGGACGCTCCACTACCAGTGGTACCGCGGGGTCCCGGGCGGCACCTCCTCCCCGGTGGGGGGCGACGCACCCAGCCTCACCCTCCCGAACCCGACGGTGACGGCTTCGTACTGGGTGCGGGTCACCAACGCCTGCGGCGTCGCCGACAGCGTGGCCGCGACGGTGACGGTGAAACAGCTCACCCACATCACCAACCAACCCGACCCGGTCACCATCAACCCCGGCGCCACCACGACCCTGACGGTGACGGCGACGGGCGAGGGGCCCCTGCTTTACCAGTGGTACCAGGGGGCCAGCGGCGACACCTCCACGCCGGTGGGGAGCAACACCTGGAATTACACCACGCCGGCGCTCAGCGCCACCACCGCCTACTGGGTGAGGGTGACCGGTGAATGCGGCCCCGTCGACAGCCAGACGGCCACGGTGACGGTCCTCGGCAGCGAAGGGCCGTTCACCCCCACGTACCTGGAGGCCCACATCGGCGCCTCCACCACGTCCGTCCACCTGGACTGGGACAACACCAACACCGCCGCCGCCACCCTCCTCGTGGAACGTCGGGCGGGCGCGGGAGGGGAATTCGACGTGATCGTCACCCTGCCGGGGACCGCGACCTTCTACGAGGATGGGGGGCTCCCGCCGAACCTGACCTACTGCTACCGGGTCCGGGCCCGACTGGGAAGCGCCGACTCCGACTACTCCAACGAGGCCTGCATCCGGCTGGCGGTGTGCAGCCCGCCCCAGGCAAGCACGTCGGGAAGCCTCCCGAGCGGGGCGACGGGCGTCGTCCTGGAAGGGCGGGGACGGTCCATCGAGTGCCCGGCCCGCGGCTATTTCAAGTACGGGGTCATCAGCCTCGAGGAAGGGCGGACCCCCGACCAGGACCTGGGGTACGGGCAGAACGACATCCCGTTTTCCGCCGTGCTGGACAATCTCCAGGCCGACGTGGCCTACAAGTTCCAGGCCGTCGTCGTCTCGGAGGGCGGAACGGCCTTCGGGGAGATCCTGAATTTCACCCTCCACGCCAACACCTGGGTGGTCACCACCCTCTCGGACCCGCTCCAGGGGAAATCCCCGGACCAACTCCTCTCCCTCCGCGAGGCGATCGCCGGCGCCGAGGCGACCCCCGGCACGGAAACGCAGGTGATCGTCTTCGACCCCTCCCTCCCGGACCCGCCGGTGGTGGAGCTCAACGGCCCGTTGCCGGGTCTTCGGCGCGGCAAGATCGCCATCGACGGCCGGATTCCCGGGACGAACGGCGGCCGCAAGGTGATCCTGACGCCTGCCGCCGGCGCCGCCGCGGTCGTCCCCCCCGCCACCCTGGTCGTCACCTCCGCCGACAACACCCTCTCCAACCTGGTCCTCGGCGGCGGCGGCGGGGTGGGGATTCACCTGACCGGGAACCAGGCCGTGCGGAACGTGGTCAGGGGCTGCGAGATCGGCTTCGATTCCGCCGGCCGCCTCTCCCCCGGGGACCTCGTCCTCTCCGTCGGCATCCTGGTGTCGGACGGCGCCGGCAACAACCGCCTGGGGCTGCCCTCCACCCTCCTGATCGACCTCGCGGAGGCGCGGGACACGCAGGCCCTGGAAACGTTCGGAAACCTCGTGGCGAACTGCACCGCGAACGGGATCCTCATCCTGGATCCCACCTCGGTGGACAACCAGGTCGCCGGAAACCGCATCGGCACCGCCGACACGGCCTCCGTCCCCGGCAACGGAAACGGGGTGAACCTCTCCCGGGCGCCCCGCAACACCGTGGGCGGGCCCTTTGCCGCCTATGGCAACGCCATCGTCGGGAACGTCCTGAACGGCGTCCTGGTGACGGGGCCCACGGCGGTGGGAAACCGCATCAGCCGGAACGCGATCTGGGGCAACGGCCTCCTGGGCATCGACCTCAGCGGGATGGACGGCATCGGGGACGGCCCCCAGACTTCCCTGGCACAGTTCAAGCGCGACGGTCCCAATCGCTTCATGCCGTCCCCCATCATCGACCGCTTCGGGTACGAGGCGACGGATGTCGGGGCACGCTACAGCATCTGGGGACGGACCCTCCCCCACGCCCGGGTCGAGGTCTACGAAGCCGAACGCGACCCCTCCGGCTTCGGGGAGGGGAAGCGCTTTCTCGCTTTCGCCGACGCCGACACCACCGGGGCCTTCGTGGCCTCCTTCCTCCTGGTCCCGGGGAATTACGTGACGCTGACGGCCACCCTGGACGGCGACACCTCGGAATTCTCGACCTGCGCCCAACTGGGGGTCGTCGCCCGGGACGAGGACGTGAACTGCCTCCAGCCGCGTGAAAACCTCCTCCTCCTGGCGGCCGGCTACTCCCGGGACTGCGAGGTTTTACTCGGCCACGGGCTCCCGGCCGGCGGCGCCCTCAACGCCGTCCTGGCCATGGACGGGTCCTCCCCCGTCCCCTTCACCGTTCCCGTCATGCCCGGCCGCAACGTCACCGCCTTCCCGGTAGCCACCTCCGCCACCGGGCACGGGCACCTCGACCTGGAACTGCCGGGGACCGCCATGCCCACCACGGCCCAGGTGCAGGTCATGGCGGACACGGCCCAGGACCTGGCCCCGAAAGGGGCCGTCACCGTGCCGGGGGCGCTCGACGGCCCGATCCCCTTCAGGATCTACCACGTGAGCGGGCAGGCCTGGCAGGTCCTGGACGTGACGGTCACCGCGGCGGCCGGCACGCCGTCCTCCATATTCCCCCTCATCAAGATCTTCGGCCCCCGCGCTGCTTACCTCAACACCAACTGCCAGAACGACGAGAACACCACCGCCTTCTCCCAGGTCCTCCTGCCCGAGACGGGGGACTACTTCGTCGCGGTGGGCGACCTTTACCTTCGCCAGGGAACGGGGATGGCCTTCTCCCTCACCGTCGGCCTCTTCCAGAACACGGACACCATGACCGACGCCGTGACCCCGCGGGACGCCATCGACCTTCCCGGGCAGGGCGCGGCCGTGGCCGTCGGCGACCTGGACGGCGACGGATGGCCGGACCTGGTGACGGCCATCCCCGAACTTGCGCAACTGAGCCTCGCCTACAAGACGCCGGGGACGGGGGACAGCTTCGAGGCACCGGTCTCCCTGCCGCTGAGCTTCACGCCCGGCGCCGTGACCCTCGCCGACCTCGACGCCAACGGCCGGCTGGACATCCTGGTGGCGAACCCCTCCACGGGCGGCGTTTACGTCGTCTTCAACCCGGGGCGCGTCACGCCCCTCGACCTGGCGAAGCCCCTGCGCAACGCCCGCGCCTACGCGGGAACGGCCGCCGGGGGCGACCTCGGCTCCAGCGCCGACTTCAACCGGGACGGCTTCGCCGACTATGCACAGCTCTCGTCCACGACGGGGGCCCTGCAGATCTTCCTGAACGACCAGAGCGGGAACCTGGCGGCCGGGCAGTACCTGGCGGCGGGGACCACGCCCCGGGGGATGGCCGTGGCCGACTTCGACGGCGACACCGTCCCCGACATCGCCGTGGCGGACACGGGCGGCGACCAGGTCCCCGTCTTCCAGGGGGCCGGCGACGGGACCTTCTCCCTTGCGCGCACCCTGGAGGGTTGCCCGTCCCCCGTGGACATCGAGGCGGGGGATTACAGCCTGGACGGGTTGACGGACCTGCTGGTACTCAACCAGGGCAACGCCCGGCTTCAGGGGTACTTCGGGGTCGGCGCACTGGAGTTTTCGCTGGCCCAGGAGCATCCCACCGGGCTTGCCCCCAACTCCCTCGCCGTGAACGACATCAACGTGGACGGATACGCCGACGCCGCCGTGGCGTGCTCCGGGGACGGGAAAATCTACGTCTTCATGGGGTCCGCCGCCGGCCTGTTCCTTCCCCAGGCCATCCTGTCCAGCACCGGCGCCGTCGAGACCCTCGTCTGGTACTCCTTCGGGAATGGCGGGGCCTATTTCAGCATCCCGCCGGACCAGGACTTCATCAACGCACTGCAGAGCACCTACAAGACCCTCGACTTCCCCTGCGCCGAGAGCGGGGGCGACTTCGACGCGGCCTTCGCCCTGGCCAACCCCACGGCGGAGGACGCCCTGGTCTACCTCTCGCTCCTGGGGGAAAACGGAACCCTCCTGACGGACCCCACCGTGAGCAACCCGGTGACCCTCGCCATCCCGGCCCGTCAGCAGGTGTCCTTTTACGTGGACCGGATGTTCGGCGACGGGGCCCGCAACTACGCACCGTGGATGCGCGCCACCACGCAGAACGCGTCCGTGGGCGGTTTCTCCCTCCTGGTGGCTCGCAGCGCCCAGCTCTCCATGGACGGGACGGCGGGGCAGACGGCGGCCGCCCCGAAACAGGTCCTCCCCGCGCCGGGGGCCGCGGGGCCCGGGGCCGACGCCCGGTACAGCGTCGCCAATCCCGGGACGGTCTCCTGCCCGGTGACCGTGACCTGCCGGGACCCGAACGGCCAGGCCCAGGGCGTCGCCCACCAGTTCACCCTGGCACCCGGCGGCCGGAAGGCCTTCGATTTCCTCACCGTCTTCCCCGGCGTGACGGGGACCGCCGCTCTGGACGTGTCGGCCGGCGCGCCCGTGGAGTGCATGGTGTCGGGCGGGGCGAGCGGGATGATGGCCGCCCTGCCGGGTCTGCCCGTCCCGGCGTCCTCCGCGGGCCCCATCGCCCTCTACATGCCCCACTTCGCCGAGGGGACCGTCTTCCGCTCCGTGGTGGAGCTGATGAACCCCGGGACGGCCACGGCCGCGGTGACGGTGACGGCCTACGGGGACGACGGCAGCCTCCTGGGGACCCCCGGCACGGCGCCCGTGCCGGCCGGCGGTATGCTCCGGTCAACGGTGGCGGAGCTCGTGGGGATCGACCCGCTCTCCGCCGGCGTCATCTCCGGCTACCTGAAGGTGGTGTCCGACCGGGGCGACCTCGTGGGCTGCCTCACCTTCACCGACCGGGCCGTCACGACCTACGCCGCCGCCCTTCCCCTCCAGAGGGACGCCGGCAACCGCTTCCTCTACTCCCACGTGGCCGTGGGGACCATTGGGGGCATCCCCTACTACACCGGCGTGGCGGTGCTCAACACCGGTGCGGCGGACGTCACGGGCCACTTCACCGTCTACGACGCGGCGGGGGTCGTCCGCGGCGAGGCCGACGCGCTGTTCCCCGCCGGTCGGAAGGTGAGCCGCATGCTCACCGACTTCGTCCCGGGTTTGAGCGACCAGGCCGGCGGTTACGTCACCCTGACCGCCCCGGCGGGGTCGAACCTCATGAGCTTCGAACTCTTCGGCGACGCGGGCATGCACTTCCTCTCCGCCGTGCCCGCCCAGCCGCTGCCGTAGCGTTCGCAACAGACCCGCGGGCGGCCCGCGCCCGCGGGATATTCCCCCGGTGGAACCGGGGACCCGGGAGACGTGCATGAAACGGAATGCCTTCGCCCTCCTCTTCCTCATCCTGCCGGCGATCGCCGGGCACGCCCCTCTGCCCGCGCAGGGCCCGGGCAGCCCCATGCCCAACTACCCCTACTCCAGCTTCCGTTTCAATTTCATCAACCCGGGGGGGCGGGCCAGCGGCATGGGGCAGGCCTACATCGCCATGGCCGACGACGCCACCGGGGCGGAAACCAACCCCGCCGGGCTCTGCGCGTTGGTGAAACCCCAGTTTTTCGTGGAGGGGCGGTACATCCGGAACCGTTTCACCAACATCGACCCGGCCGCCACCCCCGACGTCCGCTACCGGGACGTCTGGACCGGCAAATTTTCCCCCACCTTCCTCAGCGTCGTTTTCCCCTGGAAACAGTGGGCTTTCAGCCTCTATCGCCAGGAACTGGCCAACTATTCCATTTCCAAGGTGCAGCCCACCGCCCTCTTCGAAGACGTCCGCGTCCGGATACCCCCGCCCTCCCGGCCGGTCCAGGTCAACCAGTTCTCCACCGACCTCACCCTGAAAGCCGTGAACTGGGGGTTCTCCCTCTCCCGACGGTGGGGGGAACGCATCAACGTGGGCTTTTCCGCCCGGGCGACCGAACTCTCCCTCGACTCGCGAGAGACCACGCCCGGCGAATTCCTCAACCCTTTCCAGTACGACCTCCCGGAAGGCGAGACCGACGCGGTCCTGCACCGCACCGCCGGGTCTTCCCTGGCGTGGAGCTTCGTCGTGGGGGGGATTTTCAAGCCTTACGACTGGCTGAGGATCGGGGCGGTTTACCGGTCCGGGTCCTGCCATGCCTTCACCGCCAACTTCAACGTGAACGTCCTCGACAACTCGACCCGCCAGCCCATCTGGAGCCAGGAAGCCTTCGACGTCCGCGTCCCGAGGCGCTACGGCGTCGGCGTGGCGGTCCTCCCGACCGAGCGACTGGCGGTGACCTTCGATCTGATCCGGATCGACTACAGCCAGATGACGCCCGCCTTCGTGGGCTACATCCAGAAGGAATTCCGGGATGATTATGCTTTCGAGGACGGGGTCTCCCTCCGGATGGGGGTCGAGTACACCTTCTTTTGGGGGCGTGTCCCCGTCTCCCTCCGGGGCGGGTACTACACGGACCCCGACAACTCTCTCCACTACGTCGGCGACCCCAACTTCGACGACGCCCTTCCCTACCTCGGCCGCCTTTACCCCATCGGGGAAGTGATCGAGAATTTCCCGAAACTCCAGACGGCCATGTTCCCCCGGTCCGGCACCGACCACCACCTCACGGTGGGGACGGGCATGACCCTCATGACGCACTTCCAGTTCGAGTTTGCCGCGGACCTTTCCGGGGACCGGACCAACATCGTGCTCTCCATCCTCTACAACCTGTAAACGCCCATTCCGCACCCCGGGTTGAAGCCTGGCGATCGCTTCAGGGACATCGCCCGGGACGACCGGGGTGGATGATCCGATCGAAAGTCGGGCGATTTACGGGATCGTGCGCACCAGGCGGAAGCCGATGCCGGACGACCGGGCGGTGGGGAGCGCCGCGTCCCGGTTCGCCGAGCGGAGGCTGCGGGCATCCTGGCCCCAGTAACCCCCGCGGATCACCCGGGTGGTCCCGCTCGAGGGGCCCTTGTAGTCCGTCTGGTCGCCGCTCGGGTAGGGGGCGTACCAGTCCCAGCACCACTCCGCCACGTTCCCGTGCACGTCCTCGAACCCCCAGTGATTGCCCGGCACGGAGACGCCCGCGGGGTGGGTGGTCCCGCCGGCGTTGGCCCGGAACCAGGCGAAACCTTCCAGCCCGGGGTACATCCCGGGGGTGGAGAACTGGCTGCAATTCGACGCGGCATAGGCCGGCTCGGCGCAGCAGAAGGGGCCCACCGTCCCCGCACGGCACAGGCACTCCCACTCCCCTTCCGTGGGGAGGCGGTACCCGTTCGCCTCGAAGTCGCAGTAGACCGTCCCGGTGAGGTAGTTGCCCGTGTCCAGCGGGACGAGGTGCGCCGCGTCCTTGAAGTAGCAGCGGTTGAAACCCCGCTCCCCGGACATCAGGTTGGCGAAGAGCACGGCCTCGCGCCACGTGACCCGCTGAACGGGGTGCGAGTTGTCGCTGCCGGGGAAGACGGTGCTGGGATCGGCCGGCAGCCCCATGCCGACGGAAGCACCGAGGAGGGCCCACATCACCCGGGTCACCTCGGTCTCCATGGCCGCGAAGGAGCGCCGGAGGGTGTGCTCGAACGGCGTCTCGTCCGCGCCCCGGCACCCCTCGATACCCGGGGGTGAACCCTGTGGGAACGTGTTGTGACGCACGCAGTTGAAATCCCCCAGGATCGCGTCGTGGTCGTAACCCCAACCGGAATCGTTGACCGGCCAGGGAACGCCCGCGAAGAACCGGTGCGCCTCCCCCGCGGGGCCGGCGGTCAGGCCGAGAGGGGCCGGCAGTGGAAACCCGCATTCCACGGTGACGGTCTCGACGTCCTCCAGGTCCACCCAGCGGGGGACGTCGGCCACCGGCAGGAGGATTCGATGGCCTTTTCCCAGGGACAGCTGGACGGCGCCCACGATCTCCCCCTGGCGCCAGAGGCGGACCAGGGCGAAATAGTTCGATTCCGGCGACGGGTTCACGAAGGCCACGGACAGGGGCTCGAGCCCGGGGCTCTCGGGCATGGGGAACGTCCAGCGCCTCCCTCGCTCGCTGCCCAGGTAGATCTCGGGAGCCTCGGGGTTGTCCCCGTACGCGTAGGCCACCCGGACCAGCAGGTGTGACGGGGACCACAGGCGCAGCGTCCCCTCGTACGCCAGGGACGAGGCGGGCAGGTCCTGCCACGTGCGGGAAACCATCGTCAGGTTCGAGACGGAACCCAGCAGCGTCCCGTCCGCGGCGTGCCGGCTGTAAGCGTACGAGGCCATCCCCGCCCCGGGGTTGTAGACGGACACGCGGGTCTTCATCCCGCCCGCGGCCGTGACGTGAGCGCACCAGGCGTCGGTGGTCCACTCCCCGCGGCACTGCTCGTCGGCGAATTCCAGGGGGCGGGGTCTCGCCGGGAGGGCGGGGAAGACGCGGCTCGGACCGTCGCCGGTATTTCCCGCAACCCCAAGCGGGGCGGGGACCTTGTCCCCCCCCGCGTCGACGAGGATCGCGTCGAAGTCCGTGCAGCCCAGCCCGGGGATGAGTTGGTCCGAAAGCCAGGACAGCCCCGAGAAGGGGGAGATCGTCCCGCTGCCGGTCCCGGCGACGAAGGCCCCGGCCTTCCAGGCGTCGAGGCCCTCGATCTCGAGGGGCTTCACCGTGGGGTTCATCACCGTGAGACCGATGGAATCGAACTCCGGGGAGGGAAGGTTGGGGAGGACCCACCGGTCGGTGGTCAAGCCGTCCAGGAAGAACGTTTGGCCTTCGGCCGAACTCCCGCTCCGGTATTCGACCTTGACCAGCAGGGTGTCCAGGGAGGTCACCCGGGCCGTCCCCTCGAAGTTCATGGCGGAGGCGGGCACCGGGGCCCACGACACCGGGCCGACGGAGAAGATGAGGGAGCGACCGACGGGCAACCCGGATTGACCGTAACGGTGGAGGGTGAAAAAGACCGTTTCTTCCGCGCTGTTGAAGACGGAAAGGCCGGTGGTCCACCCCCCCGACGCCCTGACCAGGGGGCACCAGGTGTCGGTCCGGGCCCACACGGGGGGCATCGCGAACCCGAGGCACAGGAACAGCATGAAGAACACCTTGGACATCGTTTTCATCAGAAATTCCTCCTTCCAGCCCATCGTTCAGGGCAGGGTCCGAACCCGGCGGAAGCCGATGCCGGACGACCGGATGCGGCCGGGCCCTCTTCCGGCCCGGTGACGGCCTCGCAGGGATTGGACGGACAATCGTGCGGGATTCCCCCCCCCAATTGTCCCCGTTTGCAACGGGGAAGACGGGATAGCCCTCCTCCCGGCCGGTGCCCATCAGAGCCGCGCGCGTAAGCAAGCGGCCAGGCGATTCCGGCGGGATCCCGTCAGACCCGCGCGCGTAAGCATGCGGTCGAGCGGTTCCGGTCGGGGCCTTGACATCCGCCTTGACTTCAGGGGGAGGGGGGCATAGAATCCCCCCGCGTTCTTTGGATCGGGAGGTACCCTTCGGGGTTTGATAGGGAAGCGTGGTGAGAAGCCACCGCGGGCCCGCCGCTGTGACCGGGGACGAGCCCCGCCAGGACCACTGTTCCGGAAACGGGATGGGAAGGGGCGGAGAGCGAGGAGGATCCGGGAGCCAGAAGACCTGCCTGCCGATCGGACGTTCGGATTTCACGGGGACATGGAATCCGTGTCGGACTGTCCGGAAAACCTCCCGCTCAGCCCTTCCCGCGACCACCCCCGCTGAAAGCCGCCCATTCCACAAAGGAGTCGGCCATGAGGATCGGTCGCATTTTTCTGGCTCTTACATTCCTGGTTGCCTGTCTTCCCGCCTTTTCCCTCCCCCAGGACACGGCCCCCGCGGAGGGCGACGAGGTCCCCCGCATCGAGGAGACCGTGATCGTGACGGCCTCGTGCCGGGAGGTCCCCCTGGAGTGGGCCGGCAGCGCCGTCACCGTCCTCACCCGTGAGGACCTGGCCCGGAAGGGTTGCCGGACCGTCACGGAGGCCCTGGCGTCGGTGCCGGGGCTCCAGGTGAACTCCACCGGGGCGGGCGGCGCCTCCACGGTGATGATCCGCGGGGCCCAGTCCGAGCAGACGGTGGTGATGGTGGACGGCGTGGAGCTCAACGACCCCATGACCCCCGGCCGCGGCTTCGAGTTCGGTCTCCTCACCCTGGACAACGTGGACCGCATCGAGGTGGTCCGGGGCCCCCAGAGCATGGTTCACGGTTCCGACGCCATGGGCGGCATCGTGAACATCATCACCCGTCCGGGCGGCGGCAAGGGGCTTTACACGGCCCAGGTGGAAGGCGGGCGCTTCACCTGGTTCCAGGCGCGGGTCGAAGCCGCCGGCGAGGCGGCGGGCTTTCGCTACGCCGCCGGCGCCTCCCGAGAGCAACTGAGCGGGTGGTCCGCGGCCGGCGAGAGTTTCGGGAACCACGAGACGGACGGCCAGGGGGTGAGTTCCCTCAACGCCCGGCTCTCACGGGCGCTGGGGCGCGGCTTCGAGACCGCCTTCGCGGTGCACGGGAACCGCTACCGCCAGGACCTGGACGCCTTCGGCGGCGCCTTCGGGGACGACCCGAACTACCGCGCCGAGGGCCGGGAACTGGCCCTCTCCGGCGAGTTGCGCCACACCCCCGGCACCGGCGTTTTCTCGCACCGCGCGAGCTTTTCCTACCTCGACACCCGCCGGGAGTACCTGGACCCCGAGGATTCGGACCACGTCGGCAGCTCCTCCGAGGCGCTCTACCGGGGGATCCGGAAGAAGTTCCGCTGGCAGGGCGACCTGTCCCGGTTTCGCAACCACTACCTCTCCTTCGGCTACGAGTACTCCCGGGAACAGGGCCACTCCCGCTACGCCTCCGAGGGACCCTGGGGGCCCTACACCGCCGACTTCGCGGACCAGGCAGCCGGCCTGCAAGGCCTCTTCGTGGAGGACCGCTTCCAGTGGGGGAGCCATTTCTCGGTGACGGGCGGCGCCCGGGTGGACCACCACGACCGGTTCGGCGCCCACGCCAGCTTCCGGGTGTCACCGGTCCTCGTCATTCCGGGGCCCGGCACCCGGGTGCGCTTCTCGGTGGGAACCGGTTTCAAGGCCCCCTCCCTCTACCAGCTCTACGCCCCCCCTTCCGACTGGGGCAGCGTGGGCAACCCCGACCTGGCGCCCGAGACGAGCTGGTCCATCGACGGCGGGATCGTCCAGGATTTCCAGGCAGGCCGGGCCCAGTTCAGCGCCGGGTTCTTCCTCAACCGTTTCGACCACCTCATCGACTTCGTCGACGGCTACCAGAACGTCGGGAAGGCGCGGACCCGGGGGATCGAACTGGAAGCGAAATGGGCGGCCCGGGACAACCTGACCCTGGGTGGGTCCTACACCTTCACCGACGCGGTGAACCTGGCCACGGACGAGGAACTGCTCCGCCGGGCGCGCCACACCGCCGCCGTCAGCGTGGAGTGCCGCCCCGCGCGGCACTGGTTCGTGGCGGCGGAGGGCCTCCTCCGGGGCGCCCGTTGGGACATGGACTACACCGCCTGGCCCGCCGCCCGGGTGATGCTGGACCCCCGCGCCGTCCTCAACCTCTCGGTGTCGCGGCGCGTCGGCGAGCACGCCGAACTGTACGTGCGTCTCGACAACCTCTTCAACAACAGCCGGCCCGACGTCTACGGCTACACCCCCGAGCCCTTCATGGTGCGCGCCGGCCTGCGGCTCGTTCTGGACCGGGGCGGGGCCCGCACGGGTCCCGGCACTGCTGCCGCGGCGGCGGGGCCCGGCCTGCCCTTGTCGCGAAGCGGCCAGGGCGTCAGCGAGGAACGGGCAAGCAGCGGCCACGCTCCCGCGGGATCGATTCAGCCCTGATAGGACGAAGGGACCTAAAGGACCAAAAGGACATAAAGGACGGCGAGAACCATGGGCAGTGATGTGGACCCTTGCCTTTTTGGGTGGCATAATCTAGACAGGCTAGACGAGAGGAGGGTGCCATGCCGCAAACCTGGTCGCTGCAGGAGGCGAAGAACCGCTTCAGTGAGGTGGTCAACCGGGCCCTGGACGACGGCACCCAGGTCGTGACGCGCCACGGGAGGGAAACCGCGGTGGTGATTTCCATCGAAGACTACCAGCGTCTCAAGCGGCCGGCCACGGGGCTCGTGGAGTTCTTTCGGTCCTCGCCGCTGTGCGGGGTTGAACTCGAGTTAACCAGAGACCTGGAACGGGAAGGGAAGCGGGCGCCGGCGGTCGACGGGATGATCGCTGCCACGGCGAAGGTCCATGGTTTGACGGTCGTCACCCGAAACGCGCCGGGCCTGGCCCCCTTTGACGTCCCCCTCCTCAACCCATGGGAAACCCCGACACCGTCGGCATGACGGGGATGATCTCCTTGGTTCCACGGATCCTCCGGCCCGATCGAAAAGGTCGCCTCCACGACCGGCCCGCGCCGTTTCCGGGCCCTCCGTGCGCCCCGGAAGAAAAGACCGGGTGCCGCTCGACACAGCGCATGCAAACACGGAGGAATTGACGGCCGCTCCCGGCATCTTGATGCTTGCTCCAAGCTCCATCGGGGATTATAATTATCTCAGTGTTTCCCATTGAATGTCCGAACCCGGTCGGGGATCTTTTCATTTCCTGTATTGTCCGGAAGGAGGCAGCCATGAGGGTAAGGGTTTGCGTTTTCCTGGCGGCGGTGGTTACGGGGGCCGTCGCTTTCGCGGCGATCCCGGGGGACCTCAACCACGACGGGATGGTGAACGAGTGGGACTGCCAGGCCCTGTCCGTGGTCCTGTCCGAGACCTTTTTCGCCGATCCGGAGACCCTTCTGGAAGCGGACATCACCGAGGACGGGGTGGTGGACATCGTGGACCTCCTCATGCTCCGGCTCTTCCTGACGCCCGAGTACCTGCCCGTCCGGGCCCGGTGTCTCTACAACGGCTATTTCCTCACCAGTCACCCGCGCAAGGCCGTGGAGGGGGACAGCACGGCCGACCGCCACCGGCTGTACGTGCTCCACGCGCTCCTCATCCACCCCTACACGGGACGGATCATCGGCACCTACCCGGCGATGGAGGGAACCCCCTCCCCGTCGAACCCCGTGGCCAAGCCCCTCTCGGAGTACCCGGCGCTCGCCCTGATGGAGCACCCGCCCTCGCCGGGGTTGAGCCCGTCGGCGCTGGCCGCCTACTGGCAGGCGCGGGGGGTCCCCGAGGGCCTGCTGACCGGCGGCCAGTGGGTCGACCTCCAGGGGGCCGTGGCGACGCCCGGGCTCATCGACGGGCACTTCCACGTCACCAGCTGGTCGCGCAAGCTCCCGCCGGAGGGGGAGCAGTTCGGGTACTGGGCCGACGTCAGCGACCCGAAGTACTACGTCAACCCCGGCGATTTTTCCCGCAAGTGCCTCCGGGAAGCCATGTGGCTGATCGTGGCCGACGCGAACAACTTTCTCCGGGACGTCGGGCGGGACCAGATCCTTCTTCACGGGTACACCGGCACCACCACGGAGGAGTTCTCCACGAGCCTCGACAACATGGCGTTCCTCTACAAGCGGACCGGGTCCGACTTGGAGCGGGTTTTCGACCCGAACTTCCTGCTCAACCGGATCGGGGCGATCCCGGCGGGACCCTTCACCATCCCGTCGAACATCTGCACGTCAGACCCTGCTACCTGGCCAGGCCAGGCCTACCCTTCCTATCGCGTATTGATGGTCCACACCAGCGGTCAGAGCTGCTGGTACAACTCCGCCCTCCTCGACGCCTTCAACCTGGAGGCGCGCACCGTCTCGGCCTTCGCCTTTGGCCCCGTTAGCGTGCTCGAGGTGACGCCGCCCGCATCCGGGACACAGGAGTGGACCTTCCAGGTCCAGACGGGGACCCCGGCTTTCACCCAGCTGTCGGAGCAGACCTTCCCCCGGGTCGTGGACGTGGTCCTCAACCAGACAAGCCCGGTGGGAACCGCCATTGTGCCCTTCTACATGTCCTCGCTGGCCGCGGCGACGGGCACCCTGAAGGGTAGGCTCGTCCTGGCGGACACCCTCGCCGAACTTTCGATTCCCTGCTCTTCGCGGACCCTCGTGCCCTTCTACCGCCCCATCGTCGAGAGCATCCCGGTCGCCGACTGGAACGCCGCGGCGGCCTACTACGGCAAAACCCCCGGGAGCGACCCGCTGGGCTCGGGCTACTGGGACCCCCACAACCCTTACGGAACCAACTGGTACAACGCCTCGGACCGGGGCATCGCCCAGTACTTCCTCGATTCGACCGCCCAGGCCTGGCGCCCCACCGGGTACGGGGAGCACTACGTCTTCCGCGACATGCTGATGAGCTACGCCGCTGATCCGCAGGGCGTGGAGCAGTGCATGCAGAACCGGCGCAACCTGGCGCCCTGGTGCCACCGGCACGGCCTGACCGGGACCCAGGACATTATGTTCTACCGCCGGGACGACAACCCCGAGGAGTTCCTCGCCTGCGAGGGCCTCTCCTACAACCACCGCATCGCAGGGGGGGAGGATTACTACGCCGAGTCGGGCGTGCCGTACGCCACACCGACCGGGGGGCTGAACCTCCGGGTGGGGATGTACTACTACCTGGAGAACGCCGGCGAGGTGACGGAGATCCTGAAGCTGTCCGAGGCGAGTGAAAGCCGGCGCGACGTCCTCCGGTACCGCCCGCCGGCCGCCCACCCGGAGAGCCCCGGCTGGCTGGAGTGGACCGGCTGGAAACTCCAGATGGACGGCGGGCCCGGCTCGCGAACCTTTTTCTCCAGCGCCGCCTTCCCGATGACCCGGATCACCGAGAACACCGTGACCCCGCTCGAGGGCGGGGGCTCCGTGACCTTCGTGAACCACACCTTCGGCCTCCTGGTGACCAGCAACATCCCGATGGGCGAACTGAGCAGCCGGGAGACGGGCGTGCTCTACTGGCTGGTCCGGGAATCCGACCCCGCATCGACCTTCTACACGGGGACCATGACGGGGAACTACGCGTTCCTGAAGAAAGGGGTGATGGAATGGCTGAACCAGACGGTGGACACGGCCACCCTTTCGGCCGACCTCGCCCACCTGGTTCACGTCCCCGGGGGGACACAGGCGCAGCGCGACCAGCTGGCCGCCAAGATTACCACGGTCCTTTCCCAAGCCAAGGACGCCTGGAAGCAGACGCTCCTCCCCCTGGTGAAGGTCTGGTACGAAACCTCCCGGCGCTCCTCGCTTTCCCCCCCCACGCCCTCCCAGTTCGTCTGCCACTGCGTGGGGGACGCCGGCGTGGACCTCTACGTCGGCGCCATCAAGCAACTCCAGGCGGACCTGGCGAACTTCCCCGCCACCTGGGCCGAACTGCCCGACTACTGGCGGGGCGTGGTCCCCGCGGACGCCGACCTGTCGCAAATCCGCCGCACTTTCGAAAACGAGCGGTTCCGCATCGAGCACCTCCTGAACGTCTCCTGCCGGATGGTCAAGGACATCAAGGGGACCGGCGGGATCGACGCGTCCACCACGCCCGACGCGCGGAACATCGTCTGCTCCACCCAGCCGGCCCTCATCGCGCTGGACGGGTCGACGCTCCGAGCGCTCCTGCCGGCGGGGCAGGAACTCTGGCCCATCCCGCACGACGACCCGCCCGGCACCTGGCTGGGCGAGCCCGACTACCCCCGCGCCGAGCACGGGGTGCCGCTCCAGCTCTTCCGCGACCAGGACATGCCGCTGATCCTCAACACCGACCCTCCCGCCGTCCGCGACCCCCGGCCCGCCATGACCCTCATCGGCGCGGTGGCCCGGACCCCGGTGGAACGGGACCCGTCACACTGGGTGGACCAGGTCGGGGCGGAGCCCGAGACCTACCCCGTGGACTACCTCGCGGGAAAGGCCTATCAACCTTGGGGCCTTCTGGCGGGAACCTCCACCAACCCCATGGCCCTGACCCTGGAGCAGGCCCTCACGGCGATGACCTTCTGGGGGGCCTACGGCGCGGGGTGGGAGGACCGCCTGGGCGCCTTCGCCCTGCCGGCGACCGGCAGCGGGAGCCTCGGGTACTTCGCCGACGTGGCGGTGTGGATGGCCAACCCCTTCGCGATCAAGGGGCCGACTGGCTGGACCCTGGAGGACCTGTCCCGGATTCCCGAGGGGACCGACGACGCCTCGCGGGTCGCGACCCTCAACGCGTTCATCGAGAAGTTCCGCCCCACGCTCACGCTGGTGGCCGGTGTGCCCGTCTACGTGCGCACCGCCGCCGGCCCCTGGTACCCTGAGCGCCCGCGTCCCTCGAAAAGCGGCCCCAGCCGCCCGGCGGGCCCGCGGTTTCAGCACGCGTTGAACGCCCCGGACCGCTGGGCGGAGGAAGGGGATGTCGAGTAGGGCGGGACCGCGGGCGCGGCGCCGGTTCGGGGTGAAGGCGCCGTCGACAGGTATAGGTGCGGGAACTCCAGGAGGCGGAGAACGAATCTCAAGAGGAGTGAAATCCCTTGATTGAGCCGTCGGCCGGAGGTCGATGATCCGCCGGGGTCACTTTTTCCGGATCAGCTCCGCGAAGCGGGGGTCGCCCGCCAGGGGGTCGAAGTCCTTGTCCCTCTGGAGACGCCCCCGGTTTCTCAACCCCGCCTCGAGGCTCTTCTGCAGGAAAAGGATCGCCCGGTCCTTGTCGCCCGCCTGGATGTAAAGCTTGGCCAGGTAGAAGTACCGCTCGGCCATGTCCAGGTCGCCCACGCCCAGCAGGGTGCTCTCCTGCTGGCGAACCAGGTACCCGGGGTCCAGCTGCACGATCCGGTGCAGGACGTCGACGGCCTGGAGGTTCTTCTTCATGGCGAAGTAGGCGTTGGCGAGGTTGCACAGGGCGAGCAGGTAGTCGGCTTGCTTCTCCAGCGCTTTCTTGTAGTACTTCACGGCCGCCTTGTAGTCTTTCTTGAAGTGGTAGGCGGTGCCCGTGTTGTTGTAGAAGCGGGAGTCCTCCGGGTCGAGCCTGGCCGCCCGCCGGAAATAGGACAGGGCGGTGTCCACGGAATGGACCTGGAGGTAGGCGACCCCGAGCAGGTTGGATGCCTCCGCATTCTTCGGGTCCTCCTTCAGGGCCCGCTGGAGATACTTCACGGCCTCGAGGGGTTTCTTCTGGGCGATCCGGATTCGCCCGGCGTCCATCAGGCCGGCGGAGGACACGTCCTCCGCCGCGGCCGCAACGGACCCGGCGCCCCACAAAACCCCGAAGATGAACGTGAAGAGGAAAAGACGCAAATGGTTGATCCACATGTTCCACCTCCCCGGACGAAACATTGGATGAACGGGCAACCGGCCGGGATGCGCCGAAAACTGCCCCTGATTTCACTGTAACGCCGATTTTCGCCCCGGTCAAGCCCGTCCTCGCAGGGTATACGCCGCCGGCGGCCGGGTGTTTCCGTTTCATCCGGGCTGGGTTCAGAGCACCAGGCGAACCAGGTCCACCAGGTCGATGACGTTGACGGCGGCATCCTGGTTGACGTCGGCCGCGGACGGCGCCGTCGTCACGTTTCCGGCCAGGATGCCCGCCAGGAGGGCCAGGTCGGCGGCGTTCACGGCGCCGTCGGCGTTCAGGTCGCCCACGGTGGGCGCCGACCCCGCGTCCCTCACCAGGCGGACGAAGTTCACCCCCCGCTGCACGTCCCCCTGCGGGCCGAGACCGTAGGCCGTGCCGCCGGCGCAGGCGGTGCCGATGACCACCCGGCCGCCGAGGGTCTTCGGGTCGCTGCGCTGGGCGCCCGCGCCGTGGACGTCGAAGAGGGTGTAACACGCGGCGGAGGGGGGCGACTTCTGCCACCCTCCCGCCCGGCCGAAGCACAGGTAGACGGCGTTGGCGCCCATGCCGTTCCAGGTGGTGTGGGTGGTCCCGGTCCAGTACCAGGGGGCGTCGGCCGCGCCGCCCTCGTCGACGAAGGCGGTCGCGGCGAACACGGGGTCGATGGCCGCGGTGCCGCTGGTGTCCGGCGAGCGGGTGTAGTCCAGGATCGACTGGAGTTCCTTGGCGTTGGGCAGGCGCCAGTCGGAGTGCCCCAGAAAATTGGCCGCGTTCCTCGCCTGCACCCAGGCCAGGGCGTCCTGCCAGTTCAGGGCGGCGCCGCTGTCGGCCCTGGACCACATCAGGCCCGTGGCCAGGTCGGTGACGGTCTGGTCGCCGTTGTCCACGAAGTGGTTGACGCCGTAATCCGGGTTGCCCCGCACGCACTGGACGAGGAAGGTCTTCTCCGCCCCACCCGGCATTTGAAGGTCGTACCCCTTGATCCGGCCGTCGGCCAGGTTGAGCCCGAAAAGTTTCGTTTTCGTCCCGCCGGCAGTGTAGACATAGAGGGTGCACGACGCGTACTGGGCGTCGATGATCCGCTCGCCGGCGCTGGTGTCGCCGTAGGCGAAATCGAAGGAGTCGGTGTCGATGAAGGGGGTCAGGCCGGAGGTGTCGGTGCCGTTGTAACCGCTCGGGTCTCCGCCGTTGAAGTTCATCAGCGAGTAGAGTTCCTTGATGGTGGGGAGGCGCCAGTCGTCAAAACCCCCGTAGTGCGCCGCGTTGAGGGCCGCGGGCCGCGACTGCGCCTGGGCCCAGGTGAACTTGTCGCTGACGTTGATGACGCCGTCCCCGTTGGTGTCCGGGCTGCGCTGCCACGTGAGTCCCGTGACGTTGTCCGCCACCGTCAGGCCGTCCGCGCCGAGGGTGTAGGACGGCTGCCGCCCGGCGATCTGGGCGTCCTGCCCGTGGAAGGGCTGGCCGGCGGACGGGGCCGCGATCGGGGACGCGTTGTTGTAGCACGTGACCTGGCCGGTGTCGACGATGGGGTACGGCAGCGACGCGGCCGGGGCCGGTGGGACTGCCGCCGCACCCTGGGCCGCGGTGACGGATGGCGCCAGGAGAAACATCACCGCCAGGATTTCCAACGCAATCGGGTTGTTCATGAAGAACGCTCCACTCGGGATTCCCCCCGGGGGCCCTTCAGACGGGATGACCCTCCGCCGGGCTCCCCCGCTCCTTCTAACCCGCCGAGGGAGGCCTTGTTTCACACCCTCCGGCAACATCCGTCGATTCCGGCCCGGTGACTCGACCATGCCTGCCGGAGCCCTTCCCCCTCCGAGCCCCCGATGCCGGCGGGAGCCACCCGGTTCAGCCTGGGGCCACCCCTGGCCGTCCCGCTCGCCGGGCCCTCGATCGACGGGCTTCCCGTTCGACCGCAGAAAAAGCTTGTCAATCGCCCGGAAGCCGATGCAGACTGAGGAGAGCGACGGGCTTCGGCCACCTCCGGCATCTCGGCCGGGTTCGCGGTCTTCTCCGCGAGAGGTGGGCCCCATCATCAGTCGAGGATCCGGTTGTGCCCCACCTGCGGCAGATTCACGGGAAAACGCGCCAGGCCTACAACCTTGCCGCGGAAACCTACCATCAGCGCTTCGCCGACGAACTGAGGACAAAGGCCTACGACCGCGACCTGCTCGACGCCTTCGCCGGCCGCTTTCCACCCGGCTCGTCGATCTGCGACGCCGGGTGCGGCCCGTCGGGGCACCTCGGCCGCTACCTCTTCGACAAGGGGTTGAACGTGGTCGGCGTGGACATCTCCGACCGCTGCGTCGCCCTCGCCCGGTCGCTTCACCCGGGCATGCACTTCCGGCGCGAGGACATGGCGGGCATGCGCTTCCCCGGTGATTCCTTCGACGGCATCCTCGCTTACTATTCCATCATCCATGCACCCAAGCGTTTTGCTTCCAGGTATTTTACCGAATTCCGACGGGTCCTGAAGCCGGGGGGCTCCCTCCTGGTCGCCGTCAAGGCCGGGGACACCGAAGGTATGGCCGGAGACCTGCTGGGGATCGAAACCGAGATCTACTTCGCCCTGTTCACGGAAGCGGAGATCGCCGGTCTCTTCACGGGCGCCGGTTTCGCGGTCGATTTTCTGGAGCGGAGGAATCCCTACGACTTCGAGATCCGCAACGAGCGGATCTTCGCCATGGGCCGGAAAACCTGAGCCCGCCCAAGGTTCGCACGCGTCGTCCCGACGCGGGTCGGTCACTGGCCGACAAGGCCGCAAAAAGCCGGAAACCAAACGGAGAAGTGTCTGTAAAGCCATTTTCAGGCCATCATCCGAAGGGTGAAGGCACTTTTCGCGGGGCTCTCGACGACTGAACAACAAACTCACCAAGGCCCGGGCCCGAAACGAGTCGGAGCCGCGCGCGTAAGCAAGCGGTTAAATAAATAGCATTTACCGCTTGCTTACGCGCGCGGCTCTGACGGGATTCCGACGATTGCCGCCGCCGCACGCCGGCGGGCGGCTACCGGTGCGCCACCAGGGCCGAGAACGGGGCGATCTTCACGGTGTCCTTCGCCGTCGACAACGTTTTCGTCCCCGCGGACAGCCCGTCCACGACCACCTCCCACCGGCCCGGCGCCGCCAGGGTCTGCGGGGCGGCGGTCCCGTTGAAGGCCACGAGGATCTCCGCCCAGGGGTCGCCGTTCGCCCGGCCGTGGAGGACGTAGGCCAGGACGTTCTCCGGCAGGCCCTCCAGGAACCGGACGTGCCGGCCCACCACCGAGGCGACGCTCATCCGGAAGGCGGGGTGGGCCCTCCGCAGCGCGACGAGCCCCCGGTGGAAGTTGAACATTTCCCGGTTGGCGGCCTTGAGGGACCAGTCCACGGGGTTCACCGCCGGGTCGTTGTTGTTGAAGGAGTTTTCGACGCCGTTCTTGCTCCGGCCGAAGTCGTCGCCCAGGTGGAGGAAGGGGATGCCCTGGGAAGTCAGGACCACGGCGTGGGCCAGGCAGGCCATCCGGACCCGGGTCCCCGGCGCCGCGTCCGGGACGGAGGCCTTCAGCTTGTCCATCAGGCAGAGGTTGTCGTGGCAGGAGACGTAGTTGACGGTCTCGGTGGGGGAACGGACGGGGATGTCCGTCTTGTCCCGCCCGGTCCCCGCGCCCAGGACGTGCTTCTTCAGGCGGTCCATGTCCAGCCAGGGGCCGGCGCCCTGGACGAAGCCCTTCGAGGCGGCGTCGAACACGTCGCCCTTGAGGTTGTCCCGGATCCCGTCATTGAAGGCCGCGACGCCGGTGCCGCCCACGTTGGCCTGCTTGAACTTCTCATCCGGTTTCAGGATCGACCCCATGTCCCACCCCTCGCCGTAGAGGAGGACGCCCGGGTTGACCCGGCGGGCTTCCCGGGCCAGCTCCAGCATGGTCTCCCGGTCCATGAGGCCCATGA
This sequence comes from Acidobacteriota bacterium, assembly GCA_018001935.1. Lineage (NCBI taxonomy): Bacteria > Pseudomonadati > Acidobacteriota > Acidobacteriota bacterium. The sequence continues at coordinate 29,594 of JAGNHB010000021.1, read as the reverse complement.
GGTCGAAGCGGAACCCGTCCACGTGGTACTCCTCGAGCCAGTGCCGGATGGAGTCCACGATGAACTTCCGCACCATGGGCCGCTCCGAGGCCACCTCGTTGCGGCACTGGCTCCCGTCGGCGTAGGTGCCGTCGGGGTTGAAGCGGTAGTAGTAGCCGGGAAAGACCTTGTCGAAGACGGAGAAGGGGTCGCCCCCCGTCCGGAAGGTGTGGTTGTAGACGCAGTCCAGCACCACGCCGATCCCCCGGCGGTGGAAGGCCTGGACCATCTGCTTGAACTCCCGCTGGCGGGCCGTGCCGTCGGGGTCGGAGGCGTAGGAGCCCTCGGGCGCGTTGTACAGGACGGGGTCGTAGCCCCAGTTGTACCAGGTGTAGCGGGCGGCGGGCTCGGTCTCGTCCCCGGTGCCGTAGTCGAAGGTCGGGAGCAGGTGGACGTGGGTCACGCCCAGCTCCGCCAGGTGGTCGAGGGTCGTGGCCAGGCCCTCGGGAGACCGGGTGCCGCCCTGCACCGCCCCCAGGTACTTCCCCCGGTGGGCCGGCGGGACCCCGGACGAGGGGTGGATGGAGACGTCCCGCAGGTGCATCTCGCAGATCACGGCGTCGGTGGGGGAGTGCAGGGTGACGGGGCGGTCCTTCGCCCACCCCGGGGGGTCGGTCTTCCGGGGGTCGTAGATCAGGGTCCGCCCGGAGTTGGCGGAGCAGCCCCGGGCACAGGGGTCATTCACCCGGAACGTGACGGTGCCCCCCGCGTTCCCGGCCCTCGCAAACACGGTCTCGTAGAGGTAGTACTTCCCCTCATGGTCTCCGGGGAGGGCCAGCGACCACGTGCCGGCAGGCCCCCGCGTCATGGCATGACGGGTGAAGCCGGGGGCGGCGGGGCCGGGGAAGAGCAGGACGTCCACGCTCCGGGCAGTAGGCGCCCACAGCTTGAAACCGGTCTCCGCCGCCGTCCACGTGCACCCCAGGTCGTTCCCGTCGTAGCGGTCGGACCCGTGGCGCCTCACGGCGTCGAGGTCCAGCGGCGGGGCGACGGCGGCCACCGCCCCGGCCAGGGGGAGGGTGATCACGGGCTGTTCCCGGCTGTCGGTCTTCAGGGCCATGGAACCCTTGACCGGACCCGGGGGCGCATCGGGCTTGACGCTCACCGAGACTTCGACGGCTTCGGGTTCGGGCGCGGCCCCGGCGGGCCCGGCCGACAGGGTCGACGCCCGTTTCGCGACGGTGGCGGAAAAGAACGGGGGGGTGAACTCCACCGTTCGGAGCGTGACGGCGGGATTGGCGACGAGGGCGAAAACCTTGCGGGGGAAGGCGGCCCCCGGTTCCAGGGTGCCGAAGTCGAGCGCCGCGGGGAAGACCGTGACGTCGTCCAGCAACTGCCCGCGGAGCGGGATGCGCACGACGGGGAACTCCGGGTCGTCCACGGTCACCACGAGGGTGGCCTCCACGGCGTGGGGCGGCGCGCCGGGTTTGAGCCGGAGCACGACGACGGCGGGCCCCGCGTCGGTCCCGGGTGTGAAGCGGGCCTCGAAACAGGTCGCCTTCTCCACCGACACGGAGCGGATGGCGCCTTGCCGCCCCTCGCGGCCCCGGAAGGCCAGTTTCATCTCGAAATCGGCGTTGCGGCTGACCCGACGGAAGTCGGCGGGGTAGGGCTCGGTGGTGTAGGGCCGGAGGACGTTCGCCTTGAAATCCAGGTTGAGGGTGGGCCGTTCGGGGTCGTCGCTGGACACGAAAATGGTTTTGCCCACGGGCCCGTCGAACTCGGAGGAATCGAAGACGGCCCGGACGAAGGCGCTGGTCCCGGGCTCGACGATCTGCCGGGTGATGTCCGCCGTGGTGCAGTTGCAGTTGGGGACCACGCCGGAGATGTTGAGGGGGGCGTCCCCGTGGTTCTCCACCACGAAGGTGTGGCTGACTTTCCGCCCCTGCAGGACCGTTCCGAAATCGACGCCGGCCCGGGCGCAGAAGATGACGGGTTTCCGGTCCGGGGCGGGTGTGTCCGTCGGGGTCGCCGCCAGGGAGAGCGGGAGCAACAGGGTCAACCAGGGAAAGAACGAACGCATCGCTTGACCTCCTGATATCCGGCGAATCGGTCGCCCCCCCTTTCTACCCCAACCGCCGCCGGAAAACAAGGGAACAGGGGCTGACAAGGCAACACGGGGGCGCAAGGGTACACGGGGAAGGGATCGGCGAGGGTCCCTGGAACAATATCCCTCGTGTCGTGGGGTTTCCCAATAAAAAAGGGCGGGAAACCATCGTTCCCGCCCGAATCGGACCGTTTAGGCTGTGCCGGGGATCAGGGCTGGTCCTCGGCGAAGTACTCGTGGTTGTCGGCGTTGTCGACGGCCTTGGCCGGGTCGGACACGGCCAGGTTGTGGGCCCCGGTGGCGCCGTAGACGTAGTCGTCGGTCCCGCAGGTGACGTTGAAGTGGGTCATCTCGTGGACCAGGGTGCCGGCCTTGGAGTCACGGCCGAGGGCCGGGGCCTGCCAGAACACCTTGCAGAGGTAGATGGTGTAGGGCTTGGTCGGGTAGACGTAGGCGTAGTAGTTCTGCTTGCAGCTGCAGTTGTAGGTCACCGACTTGTTGGCGAACGCGTCGTAGACGGAGGCATAGTGGCTCTTCACCGTGTTGAAGCGGGAGGAACTGTACGTGCCGAACCAGTAGGTGTAGAGGCTGCTGCCGTTCGGGTTGGCCGCCAGGTGGGACTGGGCCTTGCTGGCGATGGTCTTGGCGTTGTTGTGCGCCGTCACCAGGGTGCTCTGCTGGGAGGTGGTGCACTTGGTGTAGCCGCCGATGCCCATGAGGGTGGGCTCGAACACCGAGGGCGGCGTCTGGGGTTTCTCGATCCCCTCGAACCAGAAGCCGGCCGGCTGGGCCGCCATCACCCGCGCGCGCTCGGCGGGGAAGGAGGGCTGGTCGGCGCCGGGGGCTTCCTTGCGGGCATAGAGGCCCTGCACCCGGTACTTGATGGTGTACTGGCCCTGGGCCGTCATGTCGTAGACGGCGGAGGGGTCGAACAGGACGGAGAGCGCCTCGCCGGGGTTGACCAGGACGTAGTCCTCGGCCGTCGGGGCGGCCCGCTTGACGAGCGGGCCGGTGTAGGTCACGGGCTTGCCGTTGCACGTGACCTCGAAGAGGTTGGCGTCGATGTCGTCGGAAGGCAGTTGCCAGCGCAGCACCCAGAGGGCCTCGGCGCTGCCGTTTTCCAGCGTGAATCTCACGTTCATGGGCTCGGCAGGCGTGTACCACGGCAGCGTCTCCACGCGGGTCGAGAATTCGGGACCCCGGTCACGGCCCTGCTGCTCCGCCAGACCCACCCCCGTGAAAGCCAGAGCAAGAACCATCAGAATCAGGACAGTCGTGCGTTTCATGCGGCCTTCCTCCTTGGAAGAGATCAAATTTGACATAAGTGTATCGGAACGGCGTTTTCGAAGTCAATACACCTTTGGTTGTATTCGGGTGGATTTTTCCGGTTCCGTGTCGTGCGACACCGAACGGGGAGGGTGTTCCCCTTTTCGTCCCGCTTGTCTGTGCCGGGGTCTTGTGGTAGATTGGGGGAGAATCGCAGGTAAAGGAAAACGTCGAGCACCCTCCCGGGGATCCTTCTCATGATTCAGCTCGCTTCCCCAACGATACCGCCCCTGAGCACGGCCCTCGCGGCGCCGGTTCCCGAGACCGCCCGGAATCCCTTCCTGGGGTGGCTGGACGGCCCGGATTTCCTGGGGTTCTACGTCGTGCTCTTCCTCGGCCTCCTCGTGGTGGGTTACCTGGTGCGCCACGTCATCCTGTCGCGGTACCCCGCCCGGATGTCGGTCTACCCCGGGCTTTACACCGTGGCCTATCTCCGGGGAGGGGAGGATGCCGTCATCGAGACGGCGGTCCTCAGGCTCTGCAGCATGGGCCTGCTGTCGGCCGACGGCAAACGCGTGGACTTCGTCGACCGCCCGACGGACCCCGGCGTCCTGGAGCGGTTGGACGCCATCGACGCGGCCGTGTGCGCCGCCGCCGACCAGTCGACCTTCGCGGACCTGAAAAAGACCGCGAAGACGCGGGTGGCCGAACTCAGCGTTCCGATCCGCCGCGAGCTGGAGGCGGCGGGGCTTTCCCCCACCCCGGACCAGCGCCGCCCCCTCCAGACCCTCCTGTGGTTCGGCGTCCTCACGATCTTCGGTGTCGGCCTGGCGCGCCTGGTGGGGGCTTTTTCCGTCGGCCGCTCCAACGTGGGGTACCTCTTCCTCCTCCTGTTCGTCCTTCCCGTGGCCCTGGCTTTCGTCCTCCAGGTCCCCCGGGCGACCCCCGAGGGCCGCCGTTTCCTGAAGAGGGTCCGCGGGGACACCCGGGATGCCGTTCGCATGGTCCGCGGCCTCGGGGCCCCGTCCACGGAAGCCGTTTTCTGGATGGCCATGGCCGCGGGGGGCACCGGCGTGCTGGCCGGGACGGCGTACGACCGGATCGGTTCCACCCTGCGGTGGGTGGAGCCCTCCTCGTCCACCAGTTCCGGCTGCGGAAGCGGCTGCGGGGGCGGCTGCGGCGGAGGGTGCGGCGGCGGCTGCGGCGGCTGACCCGGCAGCCCTCCCGTGCGATTTCCCCCAAACCGGTTCCCATCTTCGGAGACAAGCATGAAAAAACTCACGAAATCGATGATCCTCGAAGCGTCGGGGACCCTGGTCCGGACCCTCCGGGGACGGCTGGGGGACGGCCTGGTGTCAGCGGCCCTCTACGGTTCCACCGTGCGGGGGGATTTCGACCCCGAGCGCTCCGACGTCAACATGCTCCTGGTGGTGGCCGACGCCAACCCCGCGACGCTGGACGCGCTGGCGGAACCGCTCCAGGCCGCGCGCATCGCCTTCCGCTGCGCCCCGTTCGTCATCGGCCGCGAGGAGATCTGCCGGTCGCTGGACGTGTACGCCGTCAAGTTCCTGGAGATGCAGCGCGCCTGCGAAGTCCTGGACGGGGCGGACCCGCTGGCCGGCCTGACGATGCCCCCCGGCGCGGTCCGCCGCGAAAGCGAGCGGGAGCTGCGCAACATCACCTTCAAGCTGCGGCGGGCCTACCTGGCCCTTCGCCCCGATTCGGCCGCCCTGGTGGGGACGCTGCGCCAGTTCCTCCCCCCCCTGACCGCCATCGTGCACCGCTGGGTGGACTACCGGTCGGTGGAGCGCCACGGCGGGGACTTCATCGACGCCGCGGCCCGGCACTACGGGTTCGAGGCACGAACCTACCGGGACCTCCTCGCCCTGCGCCACCGCCCCGCGACCCCCTGGCCCACCGTGGAGGACGCCTACCACTTTCTGTTCGTCTTCCTGGAGAAGATCACGGCGGAAGTGGACGAGGAGGGGCCGGGGAAGTAGTGCCGTCGAAGTCGGCCCGTCGTCGCCCTGGGCGACAGTGGGGTGGGAAGGGACAAAGGGACGGATGTATTTGCGAAACCCGGTGGACGATCCAGGCGAGAACGGCGCTCGCGGACGCCGCGAGGCCTTCGGCGGGCCCTTCGTGTTCCAGTGGCACCTGACGGACCGCTGTGAGCGGTCCTGCCGGCACTGCTACCGGGAAGGGCCTCCCCGCCGCGACCTGGGCGAGGCCGGGCAATTGAGTGTCCTCGAAGCCATCCGGGCCTTCCTGGCGAAACGCGGCCTCCGGGGCCGCCTGCACCTGGCGGGGGGCGAGCCCGCCCTCTGCCCGGGGCTGGACCGGCTGTTGGCGGCGATCGCCCGCGCCGGGCTGCCGTTCCGCTTCCTGACCGGCGGGGTCGGCCTCACGCCGTCGCGGGCGGCGGATTTGGCCCGCAGCGGCTGCGTGGGGGTCCAGGTCAGCGTCGAGGGGACGGAAGCGACCCATGACGCCCTCCGCGGCGAGGGCGGCTTCCGGCAGGCGATGGAGGGGGTGTGCTGCGCGCGGGCGGCCGGCCTGCCGGTGACCCTGGCCATGACGCTCCACCGGGAGAACCTCGCCGACCTCGAGGCGGTCGGACGGCTTGCGGAAGCGGCGGCCGACCGGGTCTACTTTTCCCGCCTGATCCCGGCGGGGCACGGGGCCTCCCTCGGCGTCCTGCCCAACCGTGCCGCCTGGGCGGGCGCCCTCCGGCGCATCCTGGCACTCGCCGACACCCTGCGGGTCCCGGTGGCCCTGCGCGACCCCACGTTCCGCCCCCTCCTGGCGGCGCCCTGGCACGCCGGGCACTCGCCGGCGATTTCCGGCTGCAGCGCCGGCTACCGAACGTTGACCGTGGAGTCCGACGGCGAGGTCCTGCCGTGCCGGCGGCTGGCCCTCCCCGTCGGCCACGCCCTCGAGGGGGGGCTGGAGCAGGCCTGGGAGGCGCACCCGCTGCTGATCGCCCTGCGGGACCGGGACCGCCTCAAGGGCCGCTGCGGGCGGTGTGCCTACCGCTGGGTGTGCGGCGGCTGCCGGGCCGTGCCCCGGGCGGTGAGCGGCGACCCCTTCGGGGAGGACCCCCAGTGCCCCTGGGCTGGCTCGGCCCTGTTCCGGTTCCGGGTGATGCTCCTTCACCTCGCCCGTCAGGGCCGCTTCCGCTGGCGCCTGGCCACCCGCCGATTCCCGTGAGCCAAGGAACCCGCCGGCGCATGGTCCTGGGCAGGATGTAGGCTTTGGGCTGTAGGCTGTAGGCTGGTGGCCCTTTAGCGGCTGCGTTCTTGCCAACGTGTTGTCGAATTCGGTTGCCTGCCGAGGCCGCTGTTGCCGGGCGACGGCAGCCCGCTGCCCCCGTTTTTCTCCCTTCCCTTTGGGCATGCCACACAAGCAGGCGCTAGCGGCCTTCCTTTGCGAGCCTGGCGTCCGGGCGAGGATCGATCCGGATCTGGTTCTCGCAAAGGCGCCAAGCTCGCAAAGAAAAACGGGTCGCCGGGGATGCGGGCAAGGGGTACGAAGGGACACACGCACCGGGTCGGCTCGCCGCCGAAGGAAACCATCCGGAAGGTCGATCTCACGGGGACACGAAGGCACCGCGAAGCGGCGACTCCGGTCGCGATCGACCGGTCAAACGCCATCTTTTTCCTCCTGAATTCTGAATTCTCCGTTCGTGTGGTTCGTGGTTCGATTTCCGTGTATTCCGTGTATTTCGGGGTTCCCTTCTCTCCCGGTTTCCGACACCCGACTTCCGTCTTCCCTGAGTCGCCCCCCGATACTATAATGTCGCTGCGAGAGGTGACCCATGACCCATAAAAACGACGACACCCTTAAAGTCCAGTGCCCTCACTGCGGGGCGGAGCTGAAAGTGGACCGGGACTCCGGCGCGGTGATCCACGCGAAGAAGGTGGAGAAGCGTGAGGTGGAGACCTTCGACGCGGCGCTCCAGATCGAGAGGGAGCGGCAGAACCGCCAGGAGGACCTGTTTTCCCAGGCGGTGGAGATGGAGAGAAAGCGCAAGGAACTCCTGGAGAAGAAGTTCCAGGAGGCCAGCAAGGAAGCCGACGGCAGCGCCGCGCCCCCGCCCCGCATCTTCGACCTGGACTGACGCGAAGCCCGGCCGACAACCATCCCCAAGGTCGTTCCCGCCCCCCCACGGAGGTTGCCCGGCGGGGCGCGGCGCGAAGGCCGGGGTTCGCCCCCGCGGAGTGCGACGCGAAGGCTGCGGTTCGCTCCTGCGGAGTGCGGCGCGAAGGCTGCCGGAGCGCCGCTTTCAGTTATCGGCCCACCGCAAGGCGCGGAGGCTGCCGGAGCGCCGCTTTATCTGCCGATACCGACGGGAATACCTTCGGTCCCGCCTGTCCCTTTGGGTCCTTTGGGTCCTTTGGGCCCTTTCGTCCTTTCGTGACCCCTTGTCATCAAGAGAACCGCGTGCCTGAAAAAGGGAACACCCACCGGTCATGGGCCTTCCTCGCCCACCCGGAGAGAAGCAAGCCCCCATGGGCGGATACTCCTCTGTGTCTTTGCGCCCCTGGCGTAAATTTCCTGTTCCATGTCGATACCGACGGAGACGGCGATTGCGATTGCGATAGCGATTGCGATAGCGGTTGCGATTGCGATTGCGATACCGATTGCGATACCGATTGCGATACCGATTGCGATACCGATTGCGATACCGATACCGATACCGACGAGAACCCCTCCGGACCTGCAGCCTACAGCCTACAGCCTAAACCCCTTCCCCCCTCACCGCCACGATCTCCAGGACCCCGGCCAGGCGGTTGAGGAGGGGGATGCGGGAAAGCGCCGCGTCCGCGGCGAGGATCGGCCGCGCCGCCCGGCTGTAGAGACGGCGGACGCCCTCGGGCATCCCCGTCAGGTTTTTCGGGAGGAAATTGAACCGCCGCAGCCGCCTAACGCGGAAGCCGGTGTCCGCCAGGAGCCGGCGGATCTCCCGGGCGGTGAAACGGCGGGGGTGGGAATAGCCGAGGTGGAAACGCCGGATCATGGCCTCTTGCCACGCCCGCTTCTGGGGGAGCTGAAAGACCAGGAAAAGTCCGCCGGGCCGGAGGACCCGGGCGATCTCCCGCAGGGAGCGCACCTCGTTTCCAGGCGTGCCGCTGTACTCGTCCACGTGCTCGAGGACACCGCAGCTGAGGACGGCATCGAAGGTGGCCCCGGGGAAGGGCAGTTCGGTGGGGTGGGTGCTCCGGATCACCGTGAGGCCTTCACAGAGCGGGATGCCCGGCAGGGCCTCCCCGTCGCCCCCCAGGTCGAAGGGGGTGACGTCGAGTCCCCGGCGGCGCAGGAGCCAGGTCATCTGCCCGAAACCGCACCCCCAGTCCAGCAGGCGCCCCGACGGGACGAGGGCCGCCACGGCGTTGGCGATGCGGATGTATCCCCACAGCCCCGCCGGTTGGTCCAGGTGGATGAAGGACGTCAACCCGAGGGCCTTGCCGGCTCGGGCGTTGGCCAGGAGGAAGTCGAAGTCGGCGCGGTCCGTCGGGCTCACGGGGAGTATCTGGTCCCTTCAGGTAAGTGGTCTGTCTCTGCCTCTATCTCGGTATCGCTATCGGTATCGCCATCGGCATCGCCATCGGCATCGCTATCGGTCTCGCCATCGGCATCGCAGTCGCAGTCTCTCTCTCGCACCCCCGCCCCCTCCATCGCCTGCGTCACCGCTCTCCCGCGCAGGAAACTCCCCCCGGAGCCGGACCCGAGGGGCCCCGGGGGCCGCCGGGGCCCCCGGACCCGCAAGGGTTGGCTTGGCCCGGACTCACTGCCCCAGCAGTTCCCGCAGCAGTTCCCCGGCCTCGTAGACCTTCTTCAGGGCCTCGGTCATCCCGGCGGTGTGGACGGACACGCAGCGGTTGGCGGTCTCGTCGAAGACGAAGCGCCCCACCAGGCTCTCGATGTTGCCGTCGAAGACCAGGCCCACCAGGTTGCCGTCGCCGCTGATGACGGGGGAACCCGAGTTCCCGCCGATGATGTCCGCGGTGCAGACGAAGTTGAAAGGGGTCGCCAGGTCGAGCTTGCCGAGAGCTTCCGCATAGCGCTCCGGGAGCCGGAACGGCGTTTTGTTGTCGAAAGCGGCGGATCGCTCGTACAGCCCGTAGAAGGTGGTCTTGGAGGGGGCCTGGGTCCCGTTCATGGCATAGCCCTGGACGACGCCGTAGGAAAGCCGGAGGGTGAAGGTGGCGTCCGGGTAGGCGTTTTTCCCGTACACGGCGAAACGGGCCTTGCCGATCTTCTCGCCGGCGCTCGTCTCCACGCTCTCCACGTGGTCTTCCTTCCACTTCTGGATCTCCCGGAGAAGGGGGTCCACCTTGCGCGCCAGGACGATCAGGGGGTCCGTGGACTCGGCCACGGCCTTGGCGCCGCCCTTGAACAGCTCCATCCGGAAGGCGGGGTCGGCCAGCTTCGTCCCGCTCACCAGGGCCTTCGCCTGCGCCTCGGGGGTCTTGCCGTCCAGCATCGCCGCCATGAAGGCGTCTTTCTCGCCGAGCTTCGACAGGGACAATTTCATCTGGAAAGCCATCAGGACCTCTTCCATCCCGGGGTAAACGGGCGCCGGGGAGAAGAGCCGGAACTTCAGGGACTCCAGCTGGGCGTCGTGGTAGCCGTCCAGCCGTTGGCTATCGGGCTTGGCCGTCTCGGCAACCATCTGGACGAGGGAGAGGGCGGTCTGCAGCAGGCGGGAGCGGGGGAGGGTCCGGTAGGTGATCTCGTTGAAACGCTGCCGGAGGAGTTTCTGCACCTGGGCCAATTCCTCCCAGGCACCGGCGTACGCCTGCTTCCACTCCGGGTTCGAGTCCACCAGCTTGCGGAACTCCGCTTCCTCCCGGGCCTTCTTGGCCAGGAGTTCGGGGTTGATCAGGCCCTGGTACTCGCCCGTCGTGGCCTTGAGGGCGTTCTCGATGCCGTAGATGATGTTCATGGCCTGGCGGGCCTGCTCGGGGCCCTGGGCGGCGTAGACCCGGGCGGCCGCCACCATCTTGTTCATCATGTCCAGGCGCTGGGGATAGGCCAGGTCGCGCTGGAACTCCAGCTCGGCCAGGGTGTTCAGACGGCTGGTCCTCCCGGGGTGCCCGGAGACGAAGACCAGGTCGCCGTCGCCGGAACCCTTCGGGTCCCACTTCAGGAAGTGCTTCGGGCTCAACGGCTTGTCGTTCTCGTAAACTCGGAAGAGGGCCATGTCGAGGTTGTAGCGCGGGAAGGTGAAGTTGTCCGGGTCGCCGCCGAAGTAGGCGATGGTCTGTTCCGGGGCGAAGACCAGCCGGACGTCCGTGTACTTCTTGTACTGGTAGAGCCAGTACTCCCCGCCCTCGTACAGGATCACCACGTCCGAGCGCAGCCCGGTGGCCTCGAGGCCGGCCTTCTCGATTCCGGCGATGGCCGCCTTGCGGGCCTCGTTGGCCTCGGACAGCCCCATGCCGGGCTTGACGGCGGCCGCCACGCGGTCGGTGACGTTCTCCATCGACATCAGCACGTTGAGCTCAAGGTCGGGGCACTTGATCTCTTCCGCCGGGTTGCGGGCCAAAAACCCGGTCACCACGTAGTTCTTCTCGGCGGTGGACACTTTCTGGAGCTGCCCCAGGGCCACGTGGTGATTGGTCAGCACCAGGCCCGTGGCACTCACGAAGGAGCCGGACCCGCCGTCGTTGAAACGGACGGAGGAAAGCCGCACGTGTTCCAGCCACGCGGGCGTCAGCTCGAATCCGTACTTGTCCTTGAGGAGGGTGGTGGGGGGGTTGTCGAACGTCCACATGCCCTCGCCGGCGGTGAGCCAGGCAGCGCCGGCCGCGATGGCCAGCAGGGTCATGAGGACAACAAGCTTCCTTCCGTGCGTGCATTCGGTCATGGTTCACCTCGTCGCGTGATGATCTCGTTCCCAGGCGGGTCAGCATACGCGCCGGCCCGGGGATTTTCAACGGAGAAGATCATACGGATCTTCAAAGGGGATGTTTCCCGCCATCGATCCCGGCGCTCCCCCGGACCGATTGCGAAGGGGCCGCCTTGCGCGTGATGCCGGCGGCCCGGGGGAATGGGACGGTTTGACCCGAACGGGAGGACGGTGTCCCGCGAGCGCCCCCCCTGTGACCGAGGGAGCGAAAAACGGATGACGGGGGTTTCCCCGGTCAGGGGAACAGGTTGCCCAACAGGCCGCCGAAGTTCCCGAAGTCGCTGTAGATCTCGCCGCCGGAGGCGTGGGCCATGAGGACGAGGGCCGTGTACCCCAGGCTGTCCAGCAGAAGGGTGCTGCCGGCATCCTCCCGGTTGACGTAGCGCATGTCGCCGGGGAAAAAGGAAGAGCCCGAGTACTCGTCCTTCTGGAAGAGGTCGCGCTGCGTGTTCTTCCAGAGGAACACGCTCTGGACCTTGACGTTCTGCTCCTTGACGTACCGCAGGATGTCACTCAGGGGACGGTACTTCGACGGGTCGAAGTCCCGGCCGTCGAGGACGAGCGGCCGGATGCTGGAACTGTACATGTCCGGGCGGAGGGACGAGTGCAGGAAGTCGTTGGCGCCCTCCACCTTCATGGTGTTGGACAGGTCCCGGTCGCGCCCGTTGGTGAGGACGTACACGGTGCAGTTGCGGATCCGCCAGCTGACCAGGATGGCGAGGATGTCCTTGAACGGCGTGGTGTTGGTGTTCGCCGACATGAACTTGAACCCCTTGGGCGGCCACTGGAGTTCCCCTGCCTTGCCGAGAAGGACGGGGTAGACGTTGTTCAGGTGGAAACCGAAGACCAGGACGGCGTCGTCCGGGGGCAGGCGCCGCAGCAGGTCCCGGAACGCCTTGTCGAAACCCAGGTCGCCCATCATCTGCTGGGCGTCGCACTGCAGGATGAAGATGTGGGGTGTCTTCACCGGCGGCGGGTCGGCCGCCCCGGCCACCGCACACAGGCAGATCGCGGTGAGCGCCAGTCCAATTCCTTTCTTCATGGCAACCTCCTGACCGGGATAGGCAAACCGGGGACCGCCAGGCCCGGAATTCGACCGGGGCGCTGCGTACCGGCCGGGACAGCGTGTCCGACTGATTGTACGATGAGGAGAGCAAAAAGATGGTTCATTTTTGCGAGCGGGCCCCGGGATGGTTGATCGGGTGAAACACGGGACCGGAGGTTTCACAGTTCCATCCGCAGCTTGAACTCCAGGGACTGGCGGCGGGAGGCGACCACCGTCAGCCGGCCGTCGAGGGTGATCTCGAGGCGGTCCTGACCGGCGGGGGCGACGGAGGTGATCCACCGGACATTGACGATGTGCTTGCGGCTGACGCGGAAGAAAACACGGGGGTCGAGGCGCCGCTGAAGGGTGTTCAGGGAGCGAAGGACCAGCGGCCGGCTGGGCGCGTCCAGGTGGAGACGGGCGTAGTTGCCCTCGGACTCGAAAAGCCGGATCTCGCCCATCCTCACGAACCAGCACCGGTTGCCGTCCCGCAGGAAGATGCGGTCCTCCTCCCGGAGCCGGGGCCGGTCGTCCCCCGGGGGGCGGGCCGGACCCTGGATCCGCCGGAGTTTCTCCACCGCCTGGCTCAACCGGCGGGCGTCGACGGGTTTGAGGAGATAGTCCAGGGCGTTGCACTCGAAGGCCTGGATGGCATACTGGTTGAAAGCGGTGGTGAAGATCACGTGGGGAGCGCGCTCCAGGGATTCCAGCATGCTGAAAACGTCCGTACCCGGCATTTCGATGTCGAGAAAGAGGACGTCGGGTTCGAGGGAACGGACCTTTTCGGCGGCGTCGTCCGCATTCACCGCCTCCCCGATCACACGGAGGTCCGGGAAGGCCTCCAGCATCCGGATCAGCTCGCTCCGGGCGAGGCGCTCGTCGTCGATGACCAGGGCTTTCATTCATCCTCCTTTGCGAGGGGAATGACCAGCCGGGCCAGGACACGGTCTCCCCCTTCTCCCTTCAGGTCGATCCGGGCGGACCCCCCGAAGAGGCTCTCCAGGCGGCGGCGGGCATTCGAGAGCCCGGTCCCCCCGCCCGGCGAGGGGTCGGACGGTTTCCCGTCATTGAGGACCTCCACCACCAGGGTTTCCCCTTCCAGGCCGGACCGGATGTCGACCCGCCCTCCCCGTTCCAGGCGGGAGATCCCGTGCTTGACGGCGTTCTCCGCCAGCGTCTGGACGATGAGCGGCGGCACGGGGAGGGGAAGCGTGCGGGGGTCGATGGCGAGCCGGACCTCGAGGCGTTCCTCGAAACGGGCCGCTTCGATGGACAGGTAGTCGGAGACGATCCGCATCTCATCCTCCAGGGGGACGGTGGGCTTGCTGGCCGACAGGAGCGCGTATCGCAGCGTCCCGGAAAGGAGGGTGACCATCTCCTTGGCCCGCTCCGGCGACTCCGTGATCAGGGAGCGGATGCTGTTGAGGCAGTTGAAGAGGAAGTGAGGGTTGAGCTGCGACCGGAGGGCCATCAGTTCCGCCTCCTTCAGGTCGGCCTGGACGCGCAGTTTTTCGAAGCGCTCCTCGTGGTAGTCTCGGAGGTAGTGATAGCCGAAGTAGACCGCCGACCACAGGGAGAGGTAGAGGAGGTCCATGCAGAAGTCGAGGTAGAAGACCGGGAGGGACTTGTTGGGCTTGAAGCCGGAGCGGAAGTAGTCCAGCAGGCTCCACCAGCCCGAGATGGAGAGCAGGAGCGACTCGAACAGGTTCCAGAGGGCGGCCAGGAAGGCCACGGACAGGACCACGCGGGGAAGCAGCCGGGGAAGGGGTTGTCTTGTCCATCCCCGGGCCTGGATCCAGGCACGGTAGAGGTGGGTTGCCCCGAAGCCGAAAACCGCGTTGGGGAAGGCCGCCCAGAAAGTGGCCGCCAGGGGGATGTTCCCCGCGACCCCGTAGAGGAGGTAGTCGAGGAAATAGGCCGACCAGAACAGGGCCTGGCAAGCCCAGTACGCCCGCCGATGCGTCTCCGGTCCGATCACCTGCCTCACCCCCGGCCCATGTTGCCGCGCCCGCGGCCACCGTCCCAACCGAAAGCCCGGCCCCGCCGCCGGGGTCTTTCGGTTGACAGTCTACCCCCTCCCGCGCCGCGCCGGGTCGGGGCTTCCACGAGCGGCGGTCCGGCGGAATGAACGGCCGGACCGCTCCATGAGCGCGCCGGTACCGTGGGGCAGACACCGTCCGGGCCGAGAGCGAAGGCCCGCCCGGCGCCCATGGCCCCGGCAACCCCCGGCCGGCCTCCGGGTTCCCGCCCGGCGGCAGGCCATGGTCGATCGGGGGCAATGCAGCAAGCGCCCGGGGGAGGGGGAAGGTCGTCGTTGCCGGACGCCGGGGGTCACCGCTTCGGCGGGAACTTCCCGAAGAACTTCCCGGCGATCCGGCGAAGCCGCTCCTCGCGCTTGTGGGCGTCCAGGACCGCCGTGGCCGTTCCCCGCCAGATGTTCTTCCCGGTCTTGTGGTCGGTCAGGTCCACGGTCAGGGTCCCCTCGGTCCGGCTGACCACCCAGATCTGCGCGAACTTGGTGTTGGAAGTGGGGGAATCGGGGCGGACGTCGTCCGCGCCGGAACTCCGCAGCTGGATCGAGATTTGGAAGGTGATCACCATGTCGGGTCCCTGGTCCAGGTTGACCGGGGTGAAACCGTTCTTCTGAAGTTGGGCGTCGATTTCCTTCTTCAGCGTGGCCTGGAACTCCTCCGCCTCCGTCACCATGTGGTCGGGGGGAAGGTCGGCCCCCTGCACGGCCCAGGCGTAGGTCTTGTAAAGGCTGAAATCGGTGGCGCGGTTGCAGATGATCTTGACCTTCTGGGCCGGGACCGCCAGGGTCGTCAGGGTCACAACGGCAAGCAACACGAGCAGGCGCTTCATAGGAACTCCTCGTTTGGTATCGGTCAACGACAGGATATCTCGTTTCCACCCGCGAATCAAGTTTGATGAACCCGCAAAGCGTCGTTTGTCTCTCCGCGAATCACGCGAACAAACGCGATTCGGAGCCCGATCACGCCAATCCGGGCCAACTGTTCTGTACTCGCGTCGATGGGCATGTTAAGGAAATTGGAGGGACTCCGCCAGGAGTTCAATAGATTCCGCCCTGAAACCAGTCAGAACATCCCGCGGGAAATATCCTTTATGCGTAGATTTGCGGGGAGGAGGTGTCGTAAAAAAACGACCGCCGGCTTTCGCCGGCGGTCGTTTCCCTTTCTCAGGATCAGAAGTTGGCGCTGGGCGGCGGCGGCTCGTCGGGGCTTCCCGCGTTGCGCTGCGGGACCACGACGAGGACGAGGGCGATGGCCCCCAGGAGGATCAGGCTGATGAAGAAGTGTCCGGGGTCCACGCCCGGGGTCAGGTCGTAGTCGACCTTGAAGAACTTGAGGGCGGCGAAGACGAGCCCGATGAGGGCCTCACCGGCGATGAGGCCGGCGGCGATCAGGATGCCCACGTTCTCGGAGCGCACCCGCTGGGCGTCGTTGAACTTCCGTTTCTGGCTGATCATGTCCATGACCCCCTTGATGAGACCGCCGAGGAAGATGGCGAAGGTGGTCTCCAGGGGCAGGTACATGCCCACGCTCACCAGCATGGGGCTGCGTACCTGCATCAGGATGAGCGCCAGGCCCATCAGCATGCCCACAATGATGAGCGGCCAGGCCATCTTGCCTTCCACGATGCCGCGGGACAGCATGGCCATGAGCCCGGCCTGCGGGGCGGGGATGGCCTTGCCGCCGAAGCCGGCGTCCAGGCCCAGGGCGCCCTTCTGCTGGTCGGGGGTGAGTTTCTGGACCTCGTCGATGGTGAGGGTGACGGGCTGGTACTTCGCCTTGAGGGCGGCGTCCTCGATCTGCTCGTACTCCGCCTTGGCGAGGTAGCGGTCGCCGTTTTTGTAGGCTTCCACGGGGCGGGGCGGGGTCCGGTACGCCTTGTCCTTGGCCAGGTTCCGGACCTGGTCCAGGTCGGCCTTCCACAGGGTGTACCGGGCCGCCTCGGCCTCGCCATTGGCCTTGAGGGTCTCCTGGTACTGTTTCGCGTTGATGAAGGTCACCGGGTCGGGGCCCAGGGCGTAGGCGGCCACGGTGGTCGGCCCTTCCAGGAAGTTCTTGTCCTCGGAGAGGTTGCGGATCTCGCCCAGGGTGGTCACCAGGACGACGGCTCTCGAGGGGTCCGCGGCAGGGGCGAACACGGCCCCCTGGGGGGCGGCCGTGTAGGCGGTGACCACCTGGAGCCCGTCGACCCGCTTGCTCACCGCGTCGTTGATGTCGCCCACGTGGAGCACCACCAGCGGGAGGAACATCACCACGGCGGCGACGACCACGCCCACGAGGTCGCCGATCTGCATCTTCCACGGGGTGCCGCCGAGGATGTGCCCGGCCTTGAGGTCCTGGAGCATCTCGCCCGCCACGGCGGCGGACACGCAGACGATGGCGGCCACGCCCAGGACGGCAGCGACCCCCTCCTGGCCGTGGACACCCAGGATGACCATCACCAGGGCGGTAACGACGAGGGCGGTCAGGGTCAGGCCGCTGATGGGGTTGTTGCTGGAACCGATGATGCCCACCAGGTAGCCGGAGACGGCGGCAAAGAAGAACCCGGCGATGATCATCACCACCGAGGCGACGGCGGCCACCATGACCGAGGTCTTGAAAATCATCCAGGTGATGAGAAAGGTGGCCACGGCGGCGCCGAGGATCCCCAGCATGATGACGGGGAAGCTCAGGTCGTGGTTGATGCGCTCGTGGGTCACCTCGCCGGTGGCGGCCTTCTTGACGTCGCCCACGGAGCGGGCGATGCCGGCGATCAGGCTCTTGCGCATCTTGAACAGGGTGTAGCACGCGCCCATGAGCATGCCGCCGATGGCGATGGGCCGGACGATGAACTTCCAGACGTTCACGGAGAGGGCCGCCCAGTCGCTCTCGGCGCTGAGGCCGGGCATGGAAGGCGCCAGGAAGTAGGTGATGATGGGGACCATGAGGCCCCAGGCCATGAGGCCGCCGCTGAAGTTCAGCGAGGCGAGCTTGGGGCCGATAATGTAGCCGACGCCCATGAAGGCGGGGCTGATGCCGGGGGAACTCAGGAGGATGCCCCCCTGGGCCGTGGCGGTGCCCGAGGTCTTCAGCCCGATGGACACCTTGGCGAAGGAGACGAACTTCTCCCACGCCGTGGCGAAGAGAGAGACCTGGCACAAGGCCTGGATGGCGCCGCCCATCCCCATGGCGCCGAAGAGGAAGGTGGTGCCGGTGCCGCCGGTGCGGCCGGTCTTGTGGATCTCGGCGGCGGCCACGGACTCGGGGAAGGGCAGCTCGGCGTCCTCCACCATCACACGGCGGAGCAGGGCCACGAACATGATGCCGAGAACACCGCCCGCCACCATGATGAGGGTGGAGGTGATGTAGTTGCCCTGGGTGAAGAACTCCGGCCAGATCCCCGAGATGGCGAAGGCGGGGATGGTGAAGCAGGCCCCGGCGGCCACCGACTCGCCGATGGACCCGACGGTACGGGAGAAGTTCTCCTCGAGCACCGAGCCCTTCAACAGCTTGATGAGGGCCATGCCGATGACCGCCGCCGGGTAGGTGGCGGCAATGGTCATGCCGGCCTTGAGGCCGAGGTAGGCGTTGGCGGCCCCGAGGATCACGCACATGAAGAGCCCGATGACCAGCGCCCGGGCCGTGAATTCGCTCATCACGGTCTCCGACGCGACGAACGGTACGAACTTCTTTTGTTCTGCCATGTCTCCTCCGCGGAAGGGTTTTTAACTGCGTTGAGAAAGCCGACGATAAAAAGGGGATTCTATCTGGAACCGCGGCCCCGGTTCAAGGTTTTTCTCCGGCCCCGTCGAAATACAGGCCCGCCGGGCGGGCCCTTCACCGCCTTGCCAAGCCCGCGGAGGTGTGGTAAGAAGGGCCGACGTCCGAACCCGTGCGATCAGGGGGCAGTGCCATGATGGAATCCTACGAGGAGCTGGCCGGCGGCCTGGAGCTGCTGTCGAACTACTTCCAGAAGAACCTGCGCTTCGCCAAGGAACACGGGGCCAGGCTGAGGATCCGCCTGGAGGAACGCGGCAAGGCCGGCCGGGTCCACCTCTGGCGGAAGGCCCACAACTACCGGTACGAGATGACCGTGGTGTCCGAGGTCGCGGAAACCCCGGCGGAGCAACTGACGTTCCTGGGGACCTACTACGCCCTCCAGGTCTTCCACATCCACCTCCTGAACGTACACCAGCTCCGACGGGAGAGCGCCGCCGGGAACCGGCTCCTGGTCTACACCCGGATCCTGATGCGCACACGGTACCAGCTGAAGGACCTGGTCAGCAGCTACCTGGAGTCCCTGGTCGGGGTGTTCGCGCCGGGCGTCCCCCTGGAGGGGGTCTCCCTTTGCAACGTCGGCATGATCCTGGACCAGGAGGACCTGGACGTCGGGGTCTTCGTCCGCCCCGACGTCGACAAAAGCCTCTGGAACACGGTGGTGAGCCGCATCGGGGCCGAGTTCATGAAGTACTCGCCCAAGATGCACTTCTACCTGGCCGAGAAGGTGGCGGGGAACACCTACCTGACCACCGTCGAGGACTTCGAGAACTACCTCCGCCGGGGGGTCCACAACTTCGTCCTGATCTCCGAACTGCTGCTCACGGAACCGCTGCTGGGCGACGGGGCCCTGGCGGAGGAACTCGAGAAGGCCGTCATCCTCCCCTTCTTCTTCACCGAGGGGAAGCTGCGTTTCCACGAGGGCTACCTGCGGGGGATGATCGGGGAGGTCCGGGAACTGGCCCGCGCCGACGCGGCCTCGTCCTGGGTCAGCCCGAAGAACCGGGGTCTCCGACTGATCCACAACATCGTGAACATGCTCAAGACCATCCACGGCGTCCGGGCCCACGGCTCCCGGGACGGCCTCACGATGCTCTGCAGCCGGGACACCAACAACCTGGACCTGTACCAGAAACTCCAGGACATCTTCAGCTTCACCGAGATCTTCTTCTACGTTTACCAGTTGCTGGTTTCCATGGAGGACACCTTCGACCTCAACGACCAGGCGACCCTCGAGAACCTCGACAACGTCGCCGGCGTCATGGGGTTTTCGAGGCTGGGCGCCGTCCGGCCGGCCCTGCGGCTGCTGACCCACCACTACGAGAACATGGAGCAGTTGAACCAGATCGCCGAGACGACGCTGCGGATGGTCAACAACCACCTGCGGCGGATCACGGTGTTCAACGAGGTCCTGCGGGGGGGCAGGCCGGACGATTACCCGGTGAAGTGGACGGACAGCATCGTCCTCAACGTCCTCCAGCTCTTCAAGACGTATCACGGGCTGATCTACTGGGAGGACATCCTGCAGCTCCTGGCCGAGAAGGACGGCGCGCTGTCCAGGGCGCTGATCCACAGCCTCGACCGGCTCGGGGAACCCCGGCGGACCCAGTCCCTGGAGCGGCTGCTCCGCTTCATGTCCTTCGACATGGTCTCCCTGGTCCACACGATCCTGCTTGTCGACCGCCACGCCCGGGGCGCCGCGGACCCTTCGTACGCGGAGCGGATGAAGGACTGGCTGGTCCGTCACGTGGACGTCGACCCCCGCAAGCTGAAGGCCCTGGTGGACCTTCTCCCCGTGCACCCGTCCATGCTCACCGATTTTCTGCTCACCCTGTCCTTCCCCCAGCTCGCCGGGCTGCGCCGGCTGGCCCGCCGGGCCGGGCCGGGCGGGGCCCCGGCGGACCGCGACCGGGAACGGTTCTCGGCCCTGTGCGAACTGCTCGGCTTGTCCTCGAAAAGCTACCTCAACCTCTTCGCCCGGGTCGCCCGGGCCCGCCCGGAGATCGTGACGGCCATCGACCGGAGCGCCTACCTGGAACGGATCGCCGACCAGCTCTGGAACGAACTGGCCGACGCGGCCACCCCCGAGGAACTGAAGGAACTCCTGGCCTTCTACTACGACTTCAACTTCTGCCGCTGCGGCCTCCTGGCCATCGAGCAGCCGGGAGACCTCAACGCCCTCTACGGGACCTACCACGGGTTCTTCCGGCGCTATTTCCGGTGGCTCTACCGGGCCTGCCAGTGGGACGTGGAGACCCGCGGCAGGAACCGCTTCCTCTTCCGCCTCCGGGACGAGGACGACCAGCCCGTCGCCATCTACTGCACCGGCGGGTACGCCCGCGAGGAAGCTTTCGAGAACGACGTCGACCTGCTGGTGGTCAGCCGCGAGACCGACCCCGACTTCATCCGGTACGCGTCGGACGTCATGAACGAGATCAACCGGGAACTCAGCCGCCGGGGCGTGGTCCCCCACTACCGTTTCACCCGGTTCTTCGACTCCTTCGTCATCCCCTTGTCGGTCCTGGAGGAGTCGCTCGGCCAACCCCGGGAGGAGGACGTGTTCATCGAGTGGTCCCAGCTGCTGGGGCGCCGCCTGCTCCTCGGCAGCCTCTCCCTGGGCGCGGAACTCACCCGGTTGGTGGAGCGGTTCGTCTACCGAGACCCCGGGCCGTTCATCGCCGACATCCTTCGGGAGATGGAGGAGAACCGGCGGTACATGCTGGCCCACCGGGAGCGGAGCATCAACGTCAAGGAGGACCCCGGCGCCCTCCGGGAGATCCAGATGATCATCGTCGCCTGCCAGGCGTACCTGGGGAACCGGGAACCCGTGGTCAGGGAGGCGATCCTCTCGCTGGTCAAGAGTTTGCCGGAGTTGGAGCCCGAGTTCAACACGCTGGGGCGCGCCTATCACTTCCTGCGTTTCTTCAAGGAGATTAACGCCCTCTCGCTGTCGGGCGACGACGACATCATGAAGGACCGGCTGCTGGGGACGGCGCACCGCATGGGGCTCGAACCTGGCGAGATCAGCGGGACGACGGGGACGGCCCCCCGCCTGATGCAGAGTTACAATTACCACCGCAGCCGGGCGCGGAAAGCCATCGCCCGGATCACCGGCTTCCTCAGGGCTCCCGGAGGACCTCCGTCTGCAGGGTGAGGTTGGTGGGGAAGGCGAAGTTCTTGCCGGACGCCCGGTCGTTCACCCGCTGATAGCCGGAAACCGTCATCCTGCCCGTCGCGGACCGGGGGAGACCGTCCGAGAGGTCCACCTCCAGCGTTCCGGTCGCCTCCCCCTTGAACTCGAACCGGATTTCCTGCCCGTCCGCGTCCAGGGGCGGGGCGGCCGGGTTCGGGGTCACCACGGACGCCAGGGCGAGGGTGGCTTTCCCCTCGCCGACGGACTGCAGCGTGAGGGTGTCGTTGAGTTTCATCGGGTATCCCTGGCCCTGGACCGACTCCCGGGTCCAGCGGTCCCCCTCGCCGACGGCGCCGGGCGGAAGGAAATCGAAGAGGCGCTCGAACTGCTCCCGGAGCGCCTCGGCGGAGAATTGCCGACCCGTCATCGCCATCGCCTCCGGGGTGGGTTCGATGCCCAGCTTCGCGAGGAGGCTGGCCCGCAGGCGCTCGGCGCCCTCCACCGCGGCGATTTTCCCGTCCGGGCCGATCTTCAGGACAACGCTCTCGCCGGTCAGGGCCGCCCAGGGCTTCGCCGGGGGAGGGGCCTCCCCGCCGGGGGCCGCCGAGTCGAAGCGGAAGGTCCCGACGGGCGTCTTCTGGGTGAAGCTCACGCCGGTCCACGTCACCCGGGCCGTCCGGGCCCCCGCGGCGTCCTGCCCCTCGACGACGAACCGGAAGCGCAGGGTCACCGACTGCTCCAGTCGCCGCGAGTCGCCCTGCGCCCCGACGTCCGCGACCAGGGCGTGGGTGGAGCGGAAGGTGTAAACCTTTCCGGGGACCGGCTTGAACCCCAGCGAAACCTTTTCCTTCTTCCCGCAGCCCGCGGGGATCACCAGCAGGGCGACCCCCAGGACAAACATCCGGCGGCTCAGGTGAGTCATGGAAAGCGTCCTCCTCCGAAGCGTCCTCGAACCCGCTCCCGCGGGCGCGTTTCGGCAGTATAGCCTCCGTCCCGGGGGATTACAAGCCCGACGGGCCCGAAACCCCCTCCGCCGCATTCATCCGAATCGAATCCGTGTCCATCCGTGTTCATCCGTGGTATAACAGGGTTCCTGCGGACCACGAGGGACGCGTCCGGTTGCGTCGGCCCGCAGGGCGCGGCAAGATGCACCCGGGTGCCGGACGCCCGGAACGGAGGGTCGCATGGCCGATTGGATGACATGGTTGAAATCCCCGGAGGGGAACGAGGTCCGCTACGTCCACGCCGTCCACGTGGACGGCCGGCGCGTGGACGGTGAGTTCCTGGGCCTGGCCGAGACCGCCAACGGGGAGCAGGTGGTCGTCCGTGCCTTCGACGGGACCGAGCACCGGTACTTCGCGTCCGCCCTGCGGGCGCTGACCCGGCTGGACCTGCCCCTTGCGGGCGGCCGGGGCTGATCAGCCCAGGATTTTCGCCACGCGTTCCGACGAGTCCTTCAGGACCAGGTCGTGCAGGCTCCCGCCGTGGGAGTCCATGGTGACCACCAGCGGGAAGTGCTCCACCTCCACCACCCAGAAGGCCTCGGGGGCGCCGAACTCCTCCAGCTTGAACACGGTGACCACCTTGCCGGCCCGGCGGGCCAGGAGAGTCCCCGCGCCGCCGACGGCGTGGAAGTAGACGGCGCCGTGTTTCACCAGGCCCGCCATGGTCTTTTCCCGCATTCCGCCCTTCCCGATCACGCCCCGGACGCCGTACTCGCCGACGACGTCGGCCTGGTAGGGCTCCTCGCGGCTGGAGGTGGTCGGCCCCGCCGAGACGAAATGCCATGCGCCGTCCTCGTCCTTGCGCACGATGGGCCCGCAGTGGTAGATCACGCCGCCCTTGAGGTGGGGCCGGATGAAGTCGGGTTTCTCCTCCACCATGAGCTTGTGGGCCATGTCGCGGGCGGTGACGATCACGCCGGACAGGCTGACCTCATCCCCCACGCGGAGCTTGCGGATGTCCTCCTCGGAGATGGGTGTCCTCAGTTCAATCTTCATAGGTGGCCTCCCCCTGCGGGTCCAGGAACATGGTCTTTCGCCGGAACGCCCAGCACATGTAGGAAACGGAGACGAAGAAGCTGGCGGGGTGACGGTGCTGGGCGCCGATGAACACCCCCAGGGTGGTGGTCTTGCCGCCGAATCCCATGGGCCCGATGTTCAGGGTGTTCAGGCTCTCCTCCAGCTCCGCCTCCAGGGCGGCAAGGGGCTCGGATGCGTTGCGCTCGCCCAGGCGGCGGAAAAAAACCTCCTTGGACAGGAGGTAGGAGGCGGTCCGGTCGCCGCCGACCCCCACCCCCAGGATCCCGGGGGCGCACCCGTAACCCTGGGCCTTCAGCACGGCGTCGATGATGCACCGGCGGACCCCTTTCAGGTCGCGCCCGGCGCCGATGCTCATGTCGGGGAGCCGGTACTGGGCGCCCACGTTCTCGCACCCCCCGCCCTTGAGGATCACCCGGACGCGGGTCTCGGGCCGGTCCCACTGGTGGAAGTGCATGAAGGGGTGGTTGACCCCGATGTTGTTCCCGCTGTTCTTCCCCGAGACGGGATCCACCGCGTTGGGGCGGAGGTAGGCGCGTTTCGTGGCCTCGGCGGCGGCCTCGAGGGCCGCCTCCCGGAGAACGCGCTCGGAGCCGTTCTCCGGGTAGTCGATGTAGAGGATGAGGGTGCCGGTGTCCTGGCAGAGGGGGGTCGACCCCTCCCGGGCCATGGCCGTGTTCTCCAGGATGGTGTCCAGGGCGCTGCGGCCCCGGGTGCCTTCGGGCTCGGCGTCGCGCGCGGTGCGGAGGGCCTTCTCCACGTCCGGGGGAAGGTCGGTCGCGGCACGCCGGAGCAACTCGAGGAAGTGTTCCTTCAGGGGCATGGTCACCTCGTCGTGAGTGGGATCGGGCGGGCGGGGATGGTCCGGAGCTTCGGCGGCGACACCCTCCGCTGGGTCGGGCCCGGGAAGTGTGCCCTCACTCTACCGGAACGCAGACCCCGTGTCAAGCCGGGAGATAGCCCCCGGTACGCGCGCCGAGCCGAGGCGCCCCCCCAAGTACGCGCGCCGAGCCGAGGCGCGCCCCAACCCCAAACGCCGGCCTCGGCTCGGCCGGCGTACCCGGTCCGAGGCGCGCCCCCCTCCCCACCCGCAACCAACGGTTGACTTCCGCGTAAGAAAAGGCTAAGTTGGATCGTTCTTGGAAAGGGGGCCCGTCATGGCCGCGAAGGAACGAAAGAAAGAGAAAACGCCCGGGAAGAAACCCGACGAAGCCGCCGTGCCGCTCGTGGTCAAGACGGCCTGGGACACCTTCCACGAGTACATGGTGGCCATCCTGGTCTGCATCGTCATCGCCCTGTTCGTGGTGACTTTCATCGTCCACCCCATGGCCGTCCCCACGGAGTCCATGCAGCCGCCGGGGATCGACACCCGGATTCCCGGCACCGACGAGACCTACGCCAGGTACGGCCTCATGGTGGGGGACCGCCTCCTGGTGGACAAGTTCTCCGTCCTGGCCAACCAGTCCTCCCTGTGCCGCTTCCTCGGCCTGAACCACCCCATCCGCCGCGGCGACGTGGTGGTCTTCAAGACCCCCGACCGGGCCCACTACCTGATCCCCTACGTCAAGCGGGTCATCGGCCTGCCCGGGGAGTCCATCGTCATCACCGAGAACCGGGTCTACATCGACGACAAGGTCAGCGGCTTCCGGGAACTGCGCGAGCCCTACGCCCACTACGACCGGCACGGGGACGGGCAGCCCGTTTCCTTCCGCTGCGACATCCCCTCCGGGCACTACTTCATGATGGGCGACAACCGGGACAACAGCTCCGACAGCCGCGTCTGGGGCCCGGTCCCCGAGGAGTACATCTTCGGGAAGCCGCTGCTGATCCTCTGGTCCTTCCCCGACAACGAAATCGTTCAGAAGGCGTTCCCTGACGGGCGCTACCAGCGGGGCGTCCACACCATCACCGACATCGGGGACGTCCTCACGCTCTACTTCTACCGGCTCATCTACTTCTACGAAACCCGCTGGAGCCGGATGTTCCACTTCGTCCCCCGTGGCAACTGTTCCTTCATCGACGCCCCGATGCCCCCGGCACCGGCTGCTCAGGCCTCCGCACCCGCCGTCCTCCCCGCCGCCGGCGCCCCCCGCTGAGACGGCGTTTCCGTCCCGGTCCCATGGAGCTCAACCCCTCGATCCGGCGGCTGGCGGGGCGGCTGTTGCCCCGGTTCGTCCGGGACCTTCTGGACCCGGTGGAAGCCCGGATCCGCCGCGAGACGGCCTCCTTTGCCGCAACCGTGCCGGCCGGCGCCACAGTGTTGGACGCCGGCTGCGGCGAGAACCGCTTCAAGGCCCTGTTCCCGGGACGCCGCTTCGTCGGTTACGACCGGGGGGTGGGCGACGCCCGATGGGACTACTCGACCGTGGACGTGCAGGGCGACCTGGAGCGCCTGGCTCTGCGGGACGGCTCGGTGGACGCCGCGATGCTGCTGGTGGTCCTGGAACACGTCCGCCGGCCGGGGGAGGTCGTTCGCGAGGTGTCGCGGGTCCTCGGGCCCGGGGGACGCCTCCTGGCCGTCGTCCCGCTCCTCTGGGAAACGCATCAGGAACCCCACGACTACTTCCGCTTCACCCGCCACGGCATCCGCTTCCTCCTGGAGGAAGCCGGCCTGGAACCCCAGCGCGTCGAACCCCTCGGCGGCTTCTTCACCCTCGCCGCCCGCCGGAGCGTCAACCTCCTCGCCTTCTTCCAGCGTTCCTGGCGGTGGGTCTTCTTCGTCCTGCTGGCCCCCTTCTTCGGCTTCCTCTTCCCGCTCCTCCTCCGCGCCCTCGACCCCCTCGACCGCGACCGGGCCTTCACCCTCGCCTACGTGGTGCACGCCCGCAAGTCGCCTTCCTGACCCCTCTCCCCCCGGCTCAGCGCAACGACCGGCATCAATACAAGGTCTTTTCGGGAGGACGTAAAATCCGGGAGGAAACGATGATCCGGGCGTTGCCCGACGACGCCTGCAAACACATCGGCGAATACGAAACAACCTCGTATGGTCCGTCAATCACAAGACACCAAAAGAGATGTCACGCGCAGGGCTAGTCCGCGCCCTCCCCCGGCCGGTCCCCGGCATGTCCGCTAACCGCTTCACAACAAAACCCATAAGCCCGAAGCACAGGAAATCCGCAGGTGCATCATGTGCATGCCATGATGCGGAGCCGAAAAACCCGGCCGGCAGATCGGGAGCGAGATCATCGCGGATTAAAAGCCCCGGGATTTCATTGAATTCATGTAATGTTTGTACCTTTTTAAAAAAGCACTACGGTTTTACCCTCGGAGTCAACATAGTCCCCACGTCCCATTTCTTTGCTTTTTGCTGCTTCAAGAACAGGAACAGGGACTATTTGTTTGTTGATTACCAATTCCGTCATTTCGCTTGACAAATACCCTGTAAATACTGCGCGACCGTCTTCATCCAACACCTGTATTTCGAAGCGTAGAGCCGAACTAGGGTTTTCATTGTCTCTCAATTGTCTAACAAAATACCATTCGTCAGCCATCTTATGTCTCCTCCTCAATCTCCGGGGAGACGAAGCTTGTCCGTCGGGGGAGGATTGTATTCACCTGAACGCCAGCGCCAATAAGCAGGCTGTTCACGACGCCACGCTTTGTCCCATTCGGATTTTATCTGACGCCAAGGCCCGGGCGGATCCATTTTTTGAGGGACTTTTCCATGAGTAGAACGCCACAATTCGGCCACGCCTCCTCTGGGGTCTTGATTCATATGATGAAGTACTGCATCTTCAACTTTCCCAGTGCCAGGGTTCAAACGAACAGGTGCATACCCTTGGGTAGCGGCTTCCCAATTCGTCTTCCCCGCTAGTGAGGTCCCTTCAGGACGGAGAAAATCCCAATCGATATCATTCCGCTGATAAACAACTCGTTGCCATGGTGTTCTGGTTTTCGTCCAAGTTTGTTGAACTGCCGCTCCCCTGTTTGGGGCATCTACCTTAGGAAGGGCCGTTTTTTCAATATTTTCCTTGGCTTCCTGAAGGGCCTTCTCTTCGGTGTTGTGGGCGGCGGACCGAACGGCGCTCTTCTGGGCCGCGGTCTCCGCCGTTTCCACCGCCTCGTGGCCGGCCGAACGGGTGACCCTGGCCGCATCGTCGGTCAGGGAGAGCGCGGGAGGGTGTCCGCCCGTCTGAAGGAGGTGGCCCAGTTCACGGCCGGCGGACAACCGGCTCAGCCGCGTCACCGCCTGGCGGGTAAACGTCAGGTCCATCCGGACGTTCCCCCGGGCCATCGCGCCGTTCACCAGCACCCCGGCCACGTTGGCCAGCGTCGGGTTCCGCAGCAGTTCCGCCCCCGATTCCACCAGCGCCTTCACCGACAGGCTCAGCGGCCAGCGCGCCTTGCTCTTGGCCACCTCGTACGCCGCCAGGGAGCCGCCCTCCGGCAGGTCCTGGTCCGCCGACGGGCGGGCGGCGGACTCCGAACCCCCCAGGTCCCCCGTCTCCAGCGTCGCCGCCGGGACCGTGTCCTCCGCCGAGCGGCCCGACGGGTCCACGAAGCGCGTCGGCGACGCGTTGGCGTAGAGATACTTGTGCAGGCTCACCGGGGCCCGGGTTCCCACGGGGCGTCCCGGGGTTCGCACGGGGCGTCCCGACCCGGGCGTGTCGTTATAGGAACGAGTGACGGCGCTGTACTGCCTTTCTGGCGGACCCGCGTCGGGACGACGCGTGCGAACGCCGCGGCCCGCCTCGGGGTCGTAGAAACGGGACTGCGCAAAGAACAGCCCCGTCTCCGGCTCCGCCTCGAGGCCGGTGAAGGTCAGGCGGTTGTCGTCCTCGGCGAAGGCCGACGCCAAGTTGCCCAAATAGGCGTCCCGGTCGATGAAACCGTCGAGGCCCAGGTCCGGAGCGGTGAGGCACTCGCCTCCCGCCTCCAGTTCCCGATGGTTGCCCCAGGCGTCGTAAAGGTAGGCGTTTTTCACGCTCCCGTCGGAACGGGTGACGTTCACCGTGGAATTGAGGCCATCGGCGTGGTGGAAGAGGGTCTGGAGGGCGGTGGGGGACGTCGATCCCGGACCCGCGCCGGGAGCTTCCGGGGTTCGCACGGAGTGTCCCAGGGTTCCCACGGGGCGTCCCGACCCGGGCGTGTCGTTACGGGAACGGGTGGCGGCGCTGTACTGCCTGTCTAGCGGACCCGCGTCGGGACGACGCGTGCGAACACTGTCCGCGACGGGACGACGCGTAGGAACATCGTCCGCGTCGGGACGACGCGTACGAACGGCGGCGTCGTCCTCCAGCCTCTCCCGGGCCAGGACGCCGATGCCGTGCAGGTAGCGCTGCACCGGGTGGTATCCGCCGCCGGGGGACTCCCCCAGCTCCGCCAGGATCGCCTCCCCGTCGTGAACGTAGCGCTGAAGCTCAGGAACCAGCGTCCCGTCCGGCCGGAAAGACGTGCCCGATTTCCACACCCGGCGCCCGGAATCGTCGTACGCGAAGGGGGCCACCATTCTGTTCGGGTACCGGATGGCTTGCAACCACCCGTTGGACGTCCACCCGGAGGTGACCATCCAAGAGGAGCAGACAGAGAAACTGGATTGGCAGGAGAGAGAGGTCACCGCGCCGGTCACCATCGGGCAACCCGAAGCCGGGAGGACTGATGCCCACAGAGCAAAGCTCACCACGGCAAGCAAAGCGAGGACGAATCCACCCTTCAGCCTATGGTCCAAGCCGCCCTCAACGCCAAGCCACCCCGCCGCTGTCCGAAGCGGATCAATCACTATATCCTCTTGATTAATATTCACATGCGCTTTTGCCGGCTATTTTCCCATGATGTTATGGATTATACAGAACCTGACACCTGTATCGACTGTTACGACTTAAGTAAAATCGGCAGCCATCCGCATAGCCGAAAAAGCAAGATACTCGACTGATGGTTGTGAACTTTCTGCTTCTGGACCCGCTAGCCATTTGTCAAGGAGATCTTCATGGATTTCTATAACTCGTCTCAGGTCCTCAACAATCTCTGGTGAGGCCCTTTTGACCATATCGTCGCGGATAATATCATCACCAACCCCCCAAAGCTCAGCGTATGGTATCAGATGGCGAAGCCCTTCCGGCACCTTTTCGGGATCTAGCTGAATATGCTGTCGATTCTCCACGACCAGCCCATACTTCTGCCTCATTTGCTCAACTGAGAGTAGCTCGTATCTATCTCCACTCATTTCTCGTACCTCCTTACTGCTCCATTTCCTAAGGTTGATGACCTCGCAAAAAGTCAAAACGGGGGATATTATACAGAAAATAAAAGGAATATCCATCATTTTCCGCTTGACAGGGATTTGCTTTTTGTGTAGTGTATGCCTTTGATAAATTAGGGCATGCA
>JAGNHB010000020.1 GCA_018001935.1 Acidobacteriota bacterium | reverse complement strand
CGATCAACGACCGGACTCGATGAGGCACGACCCCCATGATCACTCAAACGCCAGTGATCCTTCCCTTGCCGATCTCTGGTAAAATACCCCTGGACACTTTCGGGATTACAGGGCGGGAATCAACATGTAGGCCGCCACGGCGGCGGTCAGGGTGGCGTAGTCGCCCCCGGCGCCCACCGTGTAGGTGCCGCTCAGCTGGGCCGGCACCGATGCGGCGCCGAGCAGCAGCCCGGCCAGGAACAGCAGCCCGGCCCGGTTCGTGATCAACGCTGGAACCCGCATCCACTTCTCGTTCATAACCACCTCTCCATGAAAAATATTCGGTATTCCCCGTGTTCTCTCTCCGGGCTGAACGCGTTCCGGCATGGTTGTCGCATCCGGGTCGAATCAGCATTTTCCGAGGCATCGATCTCGATGTGGTCGGGAGAAGTCGGAAAACGACTGGCAAAGGGTTCATCAATCCTTTTTTTCACCAACCGCCGGAAACCGATGGTCCCCTTTGTGATGCCGTCAATTTTCACCAGCCGGGAGAGGAATGCTGAAGCGGCCTCGCCTTCGGACGATGTTCTGCCTCCGGTAGACGAAGGGCATGACCCTGCTCCGCACCGAACCTGTTGATGAACCTCGGGTACATAATAACTGTTTTGTCATTCGTTTTCAAGGAAATTCCGTTTTCGCCGGAAAGAATATTCTGTCGAAAACCGGATCTACCTCGGCAGGCCGTTGCGAGGCGAGCTCAACGACACCCGGTTGGCGACGTACGCGCCTTCTGCCGGAAGGCGCGTTTCCGGACGATCTCTCGTGCGCCGCCCGGCAGGCGGCGCGTACGCGCCTTCGACTTTTCTTGAGAACATCACCAATCGGGCAGAACGGTTTGCCCCCACCGCCTTCGGGGCGGGTTTGCCCCGGCGATGCGACGTCTTATCCCCGGGGTGGCGGGGGGAGCAACCGCACCCTGCAAGTGCATCCCGCCGAAGAAAAAGACAGGCCCCGGACCGGGGGGGACCGGTCCGGGGCCTGGGAAGGGGCCCGGGAGGGGCTACTGCCAGATCGGGGTCACCCCGAGCAGGCTCAGGAGCGAGCGGCCGCCGAAGTTGAGGTCGTTCTGGGGTTTCCAGGCCACGGCCACGTTGCCGACGTAGAAACCGCCAAGATACCCCGTATCGTCGCCATACCAAACCACCAGGTCGCCGGTAGAGGTGTTGTACCACAGGAGATCGCTCTGGAAGTCGAGGTTGTAATCCCCGATTCCGGCGGGCTTCCAGTTGGTGTCACCGTTGACGCCGAAGGCGGCGGTCCCCTTGACGTGGGTCTCGTCGCAGAACCAGAGGGTCAGGTCCCCGGTGGTGGTGTCGCGCAGGAACAGGTCCGCCTTGTAGTCAAGGTCCGCGTCGCCGATCCCCACCACCTTCACCGTGGACGCCAGGTTGCCCGGCGACATGTTCCCGATGTAGCCGTTCTCGTTCACGAACCAGACCGAGAGGTCGCCGTTCGAGGTCTTTCGCCAGAAGATGTCGTCCCGGCCGTCCAGGTTCAGGTCGCCGGTGCCCAGCACGACCCAGTCGGCATCGACGGTGAGGAGGTACTTCTCGAACTTCACCACGCCCCCGTCGGCGCAGTACCAGATCACGCAGTCATGGGTGGTCGTGTTGCGCAGCAGCAGGTCGGCCTTGCGGTCCGCGTCGAAGTCGGCCACGGCCGCGATCTGCCAGCCCGTCGGGATGACCCCGTGGGAGATGTCGGCGTAGTGACCGGCCGCGTTCATCTTCCAGACGGACGTCACGCCGGTGGAGGCCTGCCGCCACAGGATGTCCGCGTACCCGTTGTCGTCGAAGTCCGCCACGCCGGTCAGCTGCCAGTCCGTCCCCGTCACGAGGTCCAGGTAGGGCCCCTGGGCGGCGCCGGTACCGGACATCAGCCAGCTGGTAAGTTCCTGGGAGCTGTCGTGGCGCAGGAGGATGTCGGTGGTGTAGTCGGCGTTCAGGTCGAACGGGGCCCGGGGCAGTGCGAAGAACTCGTCGGCCCCGATGTCCGGGTGCGACACGTCGCGGGTGTCCAGGTCGTAGTCCGTCGTGTACCCCACGATCGGCGTGCCCGTGTTGTCGACGAAGAGGCAGGCGCCGGGGTCGACGTGCAGGTTGCCGACGGCGTTGCTCTTGTCGAGGAAGTCCATCGCGTGCTGGGTCGTCACGTTGGCGGCGGTTTCCGCCCGGGAGTGGAGGTCCCGCACCCCGCCCTGCCAGGTGGCGAAGTTCACCCCCGCGCTGCCGCTGTAGAAGAAGTTGGCCGCGGTGGTGCCGCCGGTCCCGGCACAGGCGTTGTAGTCGGAGGTGAAGGTGCCCGTGGAGTACTTGGCCAGGGCGTAGTGCGTCCCGGTGCTGCCCGTGCGGCCGTTGAAGGCGATGTTGTTGGTCGCGGTGGCCGTGGAGCCCATCCGCTGGACGATGGCATAGGTGGCGGTGGACCCCGTGGCCGTCCCGCCGAGGTAGACCGAGTTGTAGTAGAGGTTTTCGACGTTGCCCGTGTAACCGTACAGGTCAATGCCGCGGAGGGTGCAGTTGCAGTTGGTGGTGGGGGCGAGGGTGATCATGTTGTTGACGATGTTGAGCGGTTTCGTCGACGCGGAGATCCCGTAGTTGTGAATGCCGTACAACGTCCCCGTGAAGGAGGAGTTGGTGGGGCCGAAGCCGTAGATCCGGTTGCCGGAGACGGTGGTGCTCACGTTGCCGGGGCCGTCGATCCGGATGCCGTACAGCGAGCCGCCGGTGCCGGTCAGCGTCATGTTGTAGATGGTGTTGTTCGAGATCACCTGCGCGCCGGCGGCCGTGGTGGAGGCGTTGAACTGGATGCCGTAGGTGGACCCGGTGCTGCTCGTCTGCATGTCGTGGATGGTGTTGTCGCTGATGTTGTTGGCCCCCAGCGCGTTGAAGTAGATCACCGACAGGGCGCCGGTCCGGGCGGCATCCTGGAAGAAGTCGTTGCCGGTGATCTGCCAGCTGTCGGTGTAGGCGAAGTTGCCGGCGTTGATGGCGTTGGCGGTGAAGTTCCGGAAGGTGTTGTTGAGGAAGAGGTTGTTGCTGTTGGAATAAGGGCTCCCGACGCTGGCGGTGCTGTAGACCAGGTACTGCGGCACGCCGGCGGCGTCGGTGCGGTCGCGGATGACGTTGCTATAGAAGGTGTTGTCGTCGTTGCCGGTGGCGGTGGGGGTGTCGAAGCGGATGACGCCGTTGATGGCGCCCCCTTCGATGGTGCAGTTGCGGATCTCGTTGTGGGTGGCGTCCGAGCCGAGGTAGATGGCGCCGTTGGACGCGCTGGTGCTGCGCAGGATCAGGGAGGACCCGGCGTTCAGGCCGTCGATGACCACCCAGTCGGCGCCGTTGAGGTAGATCAGGCCGTTGGCGGCGGGGCTGCCCTCGATCACCACGGCCACCCCGGCGGCCGGCCGGATGGTCAGGGCGTTGGTGGAACTCGCCCCGGCGTTGGCGTTGATGGCGATGGGGATGGTCTCACCGGGGTAGCTCGTGTCCAGCAGGGTGAACAGCACCGGCCCGGTGATTGGCGCGGCGTTGTAGGCGGCCACGGCGGCGGTCAGGGTGGCGTAGTCGCCCCCGGCGCCCACCGTGTAGGTGCCGCTCAGCTGGGCCGGCACCGATGCGGCGCCGAGCAGCAGCCCGAGGACGAGCAGCATCGCCGCCCGCCCGCTGATCGAACCCGATGCTCTCGAAGGAAACTTACCCATACATGCCTCCTGGTAGAATTGTTATCGTTCATCCAAGCTTTTTCTGTCAGAAAAGTAATATTACTACGTTTTCGAATTTCCGTCCATCCTATCTTTCGGTGATTATCCTTCCCCGCCTGGCTGGCGGCACGCAAGGTCGGCGCCTTCTGCCGGAAGGCGCGACTCGCGCTCGACCGGTCACTCGTGCGCCGCCCGGCAGGCGGCGCGCACGGCAGGCGGCGCGTACTATCCGTACGCCTCCCAGAGCAGCTTCTCCAGGTCGGCCACCAGGGGGTAGTTCGGGTTGCCGCCCACGCACTGGTCGTCGAAGGCGATGACGGCCATGTCACGGACCTTGGCCCGGAACGCGTCCTCCTTCACCCCCGCCTCGCGGATCGTGGCCGGCATGTTCAGTTCCGCCTTCAGGGCGGCGATGGCCTCCACCAGGTTCTCGACCCCCTTGTCCGGCGTGGCCCCGGGCCGGCCGATGGCCGCCGCGATCTCGGCGTAGCGCTCCCTCGCGGTGTGGCTGGGGTAGTTCGGGAAGGGGACGAACTTGCTGGGCAGGGCGGCGTTGTAGCGAATCACCGGGATCATGACCAGGGCGTTGGCCCGCCCGTGGGGGATGTGGAAGGTCGCCCCCAGGATGTGGGCCAGGCAGTGGTTGATGCCGAGGAAGGCGTTGGTGAAGGCCAGGCCGGCGATGGTGGAGGCGTTGTGCATCTTCCCGCGGGCCCGGAGGTCCTTCCCGTTCCGGTAGGCCGCCGGCAGGTGGGCGAAGACGAGCTGCACGGCCTTGAGGGCCAGCGGGTCGGTATAGTCGGAGGCCACCACCGAGACGTAGGACTCCAGGGCGTGGGCCAGGACGTCGAGCCCCGTGTCGGCCGTGACGTCGGGCGGCACGGTGAGGGTGAGGTTGGGGTCGATGATGGCCACGTCGGGCGTGAGGGCGTAGTCCGCCAGGGCGTACTTCGCCTGGTTGGTCGTGTCGGTCACCACGGTGAACGCCGTCACCTCGGAGCCCGTGCCGCTGGTGGTGGGGATGGCGATGAAACGGGCCTTCTTGCCCAGCTCCGGGAAACGGACGATGCGCTTGCGGATGTCCATGAACCGGAGCCGAAGGTCCTCGAAGCTCATGCCGGGCTGCTCGTAGAAGAGCCACATGGCCTTGGCCGCGTCCAGCGGGGAGCCGCCGCCGACGGCGACGACGAGGTCGGGCTCGAACTTGCGCATGGCCGCCACGCCCTTCTCGATGGTCTCCACCGTGGGGTCGGGCGTGATGTCGGAGTAGACCGAGGCGAGCACCCCGGCGTCGCGCAGGTACTTCTCCAGCTTGTCGGTGACGCCCTGGCGCACCGAGGAACCGGAGCAGACGATGAAGGCGCGGCGGGCGTGCATGTCCTTGATCTCGTGACGGAAGAAGGTGTCCAGGCTGCCCGGCTCGAAGTAGATCCGCGGCGGGACTCGGAACCACAGCATGTTCTGCATCCTCCTGGTTACCCGCTTGATGTTGAGCAGGTGGGAACACGTGACGTTGTCGGTGGTGATGTTGTGGCCGCCGGCCCCGCAGCCCAGGGTGAGGGAGGGGTGGATGCGGTTGTAGACGTCCCCGATCCCGCCGAAGCTCGAGGGGCTGTTCACCAGGAGCCGGCCGGCGTTGATGGTCTCGCCGAACTGCCGGATCACGGCGGGGTCGGTGGAATACAGCGAGGCCGAGTGCCCCAGCCCGCCGAAGTGGGTGAGGTCCGTGCAGAGGTTGACCCCCTCGTCCAGGCTCTTGACGACATAAAACCCCAGGATGGGGCTGAGCTTCTCCCGGGAGAGGGGGTGCTTGTCGCCCACGCCCTTGAGCCGCGCGACGAGGACCCGGGTGTGCTCCGGGACGGTGACGCCGGCGAGTTCGGCGATGCGCTTCGGCGGCTGTCCCACCACCTTGGGGGACATGCTCTGCTTCTCCGCGTCGATGGCGACGGCCTGGACCCTGGCGACCTCGTCGGGTTTCAGGAAGTAGGCCCCCATGGCCTCGAACTTCTTCACCACCGCCTTCTCGATCTCGGCGTCCACCACCACCGCCTGCTCGGAGGCGCAGATCATGCCGTTGTCGAACGTCTTGCTCATCAGCACGTCGTTCACGGCCATGTCGAGGTCGGCGGACTTCTCGATGTACACCGGCACGTTCCCCGGGCCCACGCCGATGGCGGGGATGCCGGACGAGTAGGCCGCCTGGACCAGCCCCGTCCCGCCCGTGGCCAGGATCAGGGCGATGTCCGGGTGCGTCATGAGGGCGTGGGTCAACTCCCGGGACGTGTGGTCGGTCCACCGGATGCAGTCGTCGGGCGCCCCCGCGGCCACCGCCGCCTCGTAGACGATCCGCGCCGCCTCGTTGGTGCAGTTGAGGGCGTTGCGAGAGCCGCAGACGATCATGGCGTTGCGGGTCTTGAGGGAGAGCAGCGCCTTGAACAGGGTGGTGGACGTGGGGTTCGTGACCGGGATGATCCCCAGGACGACGCCCAGGGGCTCGGCGAACTCCATGATGCCCGTCTCGGGGTCGTCCCGGATCAGCCCGACGGTCTTCACGTCGCGGATGTCGTTGTAAATGCTCTCCGTCGCAAAGAGGTTCTTGATGACCTTGTCCTCGAAGACGCCCATCCCCGTCTCCTCGTGGGCCATGCGGGCGAGTTCGAGGCGCTTCGCCGCCCCGGCCTTCGCCGCGGCGTAAACGATGCGGTCCACGTCCTCCTGGCTGTACTGGGAGAACACGGCCGCCGCCTCCCGGGCCTGACGCACCAGTTCGTTGGCGAATCCCGTGATGTCTTTTTGGGGGTCTTCCATGGTTTTCCTCCGTCGAGCGGCTTTTACCTTTTCCCGAAATACGTTGTCCTTTCGGGAAAGACGTCATGGTCGCGTCCGGGCGACCCGTTCGCGTGGTTCGTGTGGTTCGTGGTTGTCATTCCGGATCGCGGGGTAAGCAGCGGTTCACTCGGCTTGATTCCAGACGGCCTCGAGGGCGGAAACGCCGTCCTCGTGCAGGTTGAAAGCCTCGTCGAAGGAGGCGAGCTTGAAAATCTTGTACACCGCCGGTTGCGCCCGGACCATGGCCATCCGCTTCCCGCCCGCCGTGCAGTTCCGGCAGGCCTGGAGCAGCAGCCGCAGCCCCGCGCTGCTGACGAACTCGAGCCCGGCGAGATCGAAGATGATCCCGGTGTCGCACGTCTTTACGGCCCCGAGCACGCGGGGGGCGGCCTCGGGCTCGGTCAGCGAATCCAGGCGCCCCGCCAACGTCAGCAGCGTGATCCGGGAATCCGCAGGGTGGGGTAGGACATCGATCTTCATCCTGTCACCTCCGATGGTGTTTCCGCTGGGGATTTCGAACCGGCGTCAAGATACAGGATGAGCGGCGCGTTTTCAATACAAATTCTCTGAAAGGGATCCGCTCCGACCGCATGCCAGGCGGGGTTGAGGAGCAGCCGGTCCGGGATCGCCCCGGAGGGACCGGCGGCACCCCCCCGGCCCCGGTCCGCAACGATTGTCTCCGCCTCACCCTTTTTCGCTTGCCTCCCGGTGGTTGTTCTTCTACACTTCCCTCTATCGTCAGGTATTTTTCATCGTGACAACCTTAGGAGGATGATATGGAGCGCAGGTCCGGGCGGTATTCCCGCGGAAGGTCGGTTCTGTTCCTGATGGCGACCCTGGTGGCCGCCTGTGCCTGGGCGCCGGGCGCCGCGGTGGTGGTCCTCGACAGCGCGTTCCCGGTGGAGGAGAGCTGTTCCCCCGTCAACGAGCAGCCGGACCCCGGCGAGACCCTCACCTACCTCGTTTTCCTCGCCAACACCGGGGACGAGGCCACCACGAACCTGGTGGCCACCCTTCTGCCCACGGGCGGGGTGACCAACCCCGGCGCCCCCTGTGTCTTCGGCGCCCTGCCGCCCGGCGGAACGGGCAACCCGGGCAGCTTCGCCTTCACCGTGGACCCGGCCGTGGCCTGCGGGGGCACCTTCACCCTGACCCTGCAACTCCAGGACGGCGCCACCGACCTGGGGACCGTGTCCGCCACTTTTCGGACCGGCACGGGCGGGCCCGACCACACGTACGACAGCGGCGGGGTCTCCGTGGCGATCCCGGACAACGACCCCGCCGGGGCGACGGTCCCCATCCCGGTGGGCGGGATCGGCAAGGTGGCCTATATCGAGGCCAGGGTCCGGATCAACCACTCGTTTGACGGCGACCTGACCCTCTCCCTCACCGCGCCCGACGGCACCACGGTGGTCCTGAGCGACCAGAACGGGGGCAGCGGCGACAACTTCGGGAGCGGCGCCGCGGACTGCTCGGGCTCTTTCACGGTGTTCACCGACGCGTCCTTCACGCCCATCGCGAGCGGAAGCGCCCCCTTCGACGGGAGTTTCCAGCCGGATCAGCCGCTGTCCGCCTTCGAGGGGAAGGACATCAACGGGACCTGGACCCTGAAGGTGGTCGACGGTTTCGGCGGGGACACGGGAACCGTCTACTGCGTGCAGCTGTACATCCAGAAATTCTCCTGCTGCGGCGTTCCGGAACCTCCCCTCGTCGTCGTCGCCGGGTCCGCCCTGGAGGCCGAGGGCTGTTCCCCTCCCAACGGGGCCGTCGACCCGGAAGAGGACGTGACGGTCGGGCTCAGTCTCCAGAACACGGGCGGGACGGCCACCTCCGACCTGGTGGCCACCCTCCAGGCGGGAAACGGCGTGACCAACCCGGGGCCGGCCCAGGCCTACGGGGTGCTCAACCCCGGCGACCCGGCCGTGACCCGCAGTTTCACCTTCACGGCGGACCCGACCTCCCCCTGCGGGTCCACCATCACCCTCACGCTGCAACTGCAGGACGGCGCCACCGATCTCGGCACGGTGCACTACACGCTCACCCTGGGCGCCGTCGTGACCTCCGCCTATGGCCCCTTCGCCAACACCGGGTCCATCTCGATCCCCGTCGTCTCTCCCAAGGCCGGGGTTCTTTCGGGCCTCGAAGCGTTTCTCCTTCCCTCCACGGGAATCCCGGGCATCCCCTACCCTTCCCCCATCACCGTGTCCGGGTACCCCTCCACGCTCGCCAAGGTCACCGCCACGCTCACGGGGCTGTCCCACCAGTGCCCGGAGCAGGTGTACGCCCTCCTGGTCGGCCCCTCCGGCCAGGCGGTCATGCTGGTCTCGGCCGCGGGCGGTTGCGTCGACACTTCCGGCGTGAACCTCACCTTCGACGACGACGCCGCCTCGACTGTCCCGTCACCCCTCGCTTCGGGGACCTACAAGCCGACCTCCCTCGGGCCCGTGTTCCTTCCGGCGCCGGCTCCGACCGGGCCGTACTCCGACTCGCTTTCGGCCTTCAAGGGGACGGACCCCAACGGCACCTGGAACCTCTTCATCTACGATGACACGGGCATCGTCTCGGGCGGGCTCATCGCGGGCGGCTGGAGCCTCGAACTGTTCTTCACCAGCGCGACCTGCTGCTACCCCCCGCCCTGCGTCATCCTCTCCTGCGACGGCACGGCCGCCCCGGCTTCCGGTTACGCCCCCCTCCCGGTCACGTTCACCGGGACCGCCCTGACGGAAAACTGCGACGATCCGCCCACCTACATGTGGACTTTCGGCGACGGCGAGACCGGGTTCGGGGAAACGGTCTCCCACACCTACGCCGCCCCCGGGACCTACAACTGGTCGCTCCTGGTCAGCGCCGGCCCCATGTACTGCAACGATTCCGGGACCGTCGAGGTCCTCGCCTGCACCCCGGCGGCCGTCACGACGTCGCCGTCATCGACCTCCGTCTGCGCGGGCCAGACGACGACCCTGACCGTCGTCGCCGCCGGCGACCCCGCACCGACCTACCAGTGGTACCGGGACGGGACCCCCGTGGGCGCCGACTCGCCCTCGTACACCACGTCCCCGTCGGACCCCTCCGCCTCCTACACCGTGACGGTGACCAACCCGTGCGGGAGTGAGACCAGTACCCCGGCGCTGGTGACGGTGAACCCCCTGCCCACACCGGTCATCTCCGGGCCGACCTCTGTCTGCGCAGGCGACAGCGTGACCCTGGACGCCGGGGCGGGTTACTATGTCTATCTCTGGTCGCCCGGGGGACAGACGTCGCAAACCATCACCGTCTCACCGTCCGTCACGACGACTTACACGGTGATGGTGGTGGACTCTCATCCGTGCTCGGGGACGTCAGCGGGGCACACCGTGACGGTGAACCCGCTGCCGACGCCCGCCATCACCGGGCCGACCGCCGTCTGCGCCGGCGGCGGCGTGACGCTGGACGCCGGGGCGGGGTACAGCACCTACACCTGGTCGCCCGGGGGTGAAACGACCCCCTCCGTCACCGTCTCCCCCGCCGTCGCCACCACCTACACCGTGACGGTGACCGACGCCAACGGCTGCACCGGGACGTCCCCGGGGCACGCGGTGACGGTGAACCCGCTGCCGACGCCCGCCATCACCGGCCCGTACGTTGTCTGCTCCGGCAGCAGCGTGACCCTGGACGCCGGGGCGGGATACAGCACCTACACCTGGTCGCCCGGGGGTGAGACGACCCCCTCCGTCACCGTCTCCCCCGCCGTCGCCACCACCTACACCGTGACGGTGACCGACGCCAACGGCTGCACCGGGACGTCCCCGGGGCACGCGGTAACGGTGAACCCGCTGCCGACGCCCGCCATCACCGGGCCGACCGCCGTCTGCGCCGGGGGCAGCGCGACGCTGGACGCCGGGTCGGGATACTACGCCTACCTGTGGTCGCCCGGGGGTGAAACGACCCCCTCCATCACCGTCTCCCCCACCGTCGCCACGACCTACGCCGTGACGGTGACCGACGCCTACCTGTGCCAGGGGACGTCCGCGGGGCACGCGGTAGCCATCTCGCCGAACACCCAGATCACCCAGCAGCCCCAGTCCGTCGCCATCAACCCCGGGGAATCGGCCACGCTGACGGTGGCGGCCACGGGCGGCGGGGCCCTCTCCTACCAGTGGTACCAGGGCGTCAGCGGCGACACCGGCACGCCGGTGGGGGCGAACTCGCCTTCCTTCACCACGCCGGCGCTGTCCGAGACCACCGCCTACTGGGTCCGGGCGACCGGCGACTGCGGATCGGCGGACAGCGACACGGCCGTGATCTCGGTGGGGGCGGGCCCCGTCATCACCCACCTGGACTTCCCCATGACGGTGTGCTCCGGCGCCCCCGCAACCCTGACCATGACGGTGACCGGAAGCGAACCCCTGACCTACCAGTGGGACGACAGCCCGGACGGCGTCAGCTTCACCCCGATCCCGGGCGCCGCCCAGCGGACCTTCGTCACCCCTCCCCTGACGGCCACCCGCGTATTCAGGGGAACGGCCACCAACCCCCTGGGGACGGACCGGAGGATCGTCAAGGTGACGGTGATCGAGGCCCCGGAGATCCTGTCGGTCACCCCCCCGACCCAGCAGGTCAACACCGGCCACAGCGCAACGCTGGAGGTGGTCTGCACGGGCTCCGGACCGCTGGCCGTCCAGTGGTACGAGGGGGAGTCCGGGGACGTGTCCCACCCCGTGGAAGGGGCAAACTCCACCGTGTTTCACACCCCGCAGGTCTACGCGGACACCCGGTACTGGGTCCGCGTGTCGAACGCGTGCGGCGACGCCGACAGCGCGACAGCCACGGTGATCGTGTGGAACGTCTACTACCTGCCCCACGCGGTGTCCACCGCGGAGTGGTGGACGCGGCTGAGCTTCGTGAACGCGGGCGGCCTGAACCCGAAGGCGGGCCCGGCCACGAGCGAGGTGGAAGTCCGTGCGTACGCGGCCGACGGGGAACTGCTGGAGGAGGTCTTCCTGGACGTGCCGCCGCAGACGCAGTACGAGGCCGACCTGGATGACCTGCTGCCGCCGGGGACGCCCATGGGCGACCTCTGGCTGCGGGTGGAGTCCCGGAACGAGTTGAAGGGCCTCATGCAGTTCGGGGCCCGGGACGGCGG
The DNA here is from genome assembly GCA_018001935.1 of Acidobacteriota bacterium. NCBI lineage: Bacteria > Pseudomonadati > Acidobacteriota > Acidobacteriota bacterium. The sequence goes on along the minus strand of JAGNHB010000020.1, from coordinate 68,654 downwards.
GTCCCGGACGAGCCTCCCGCTGCTGGAATGGCCGACGCGAAAGGCGGTCTTCCCCCACGTGTCGTCGATCCTGGGGTGGTTCACCGGGATCACCTTCGTGAACACGGCGGACGTCCCGGCGGAGGTCCTGCTGAGCGCCTACGCCGAGGACGGCGCCCTGCTGGCGGGGACGGCCCTGCCCCTCGGGCCGCGGTCGAAGCACGCCCGGCAGGTCACCGAGATCTTCCCGCCGGAGCTGGACGTCCTGTCCATCAAGAGCCTGGGCGTGGAGTCGAACCAGCCGCTGCTGGGCTTCGAACTGTTCGGGAACCCGCAGCGTCACGGCGAGGGCGTGGCGGGCCTGCCGCTGGTGCGGCTGGACGAGCGGAAACCGGAGAACTTCTTCTTCGGGCTCTTCTACCCCGAGGCGGCGGAGAGCGACACCTGGTACAAGTCGGTGACGTTCACCAACCTGGACGCGGGCCCGGGGATCGTGATGGCGGACGCCTACGACGCGGCCGGGGTGAAACTGGGAAGCGAGATCATCACCCTGAACCCGCGGGAACAGATGACGCGGGAAGTGCGCGAACTCTTCCCGCCCCCCGCCTACGAGGCGCTGGATTACTTCCTGCTGGGCTCCTTCTCGGCCATCGCCGGCTTCGAGCTGACCCTCTCCCGCAACGCGCCGTTCCGCTTCGACGGTCTGCTGGCCATCGAACAGGCCTACCCCCGCCAGGTGTTCCCGGCGGTGGTCCCGGGGTCGACCCGCCTGCGGCTGGTCAACAAGAGCGACTCGCCCATGGACCTGACGGTGAAAGCCTTCAGCGCCGGGGGCCTGCTGCTGGGGACGCACCCCGTGACGCTGACCCGGAATGCGAAGGCGGACCTGGACGTCTCCGCCGTGATCTTCACGGACGGGGTCATTGCCTGGCTGCTGGTGGAGGGGAACAACCTCTTCACGGCCCACGCCTTCATCGCGACGCCCGACGGGGAGTGCCTGGTCACCTACCCCGGCGTACCCCTGTACTGAGTCCGGCCCGCGCGACCTGCCCCGCCCGGCGGGGCGGGCAGGCCGCGGCGAGCCCGGGTCAGAAGGACAACGCCCGGAGCAGCGCCGACCGCATCATCCCCGCGGAGACCGCCATGGGCTCGGCCAGGATGAACGGCACGCGGAGGATCGCTTCCACGACGACGTCGAATTCGCCGGCCCGTGCCCCGGGGTCGAAACCGAGGTCGCCGAGGTGCACGGGCAGGCCGACGGAGCGCAGGAAGTCCCGTGCGGCGGCGGCCTCCCCGGGACGCTCCTCCAGCAGCAGGTGCGCCGTCACCCCCACCGCCACCAACTCCCCGTGCAGGAAGTCCCGGTGCAGCCCGGGGCACGCCGTCAACCCCTGGGCCACCGCGTGGGCCCCCGCCAGGCCGCCGCTCTCGAAGCCCAGCCCGCTGAGGAGGATGTTGGCCTCGACGATCCGGCTGAACGCCGCGCCGGGGGCCCCGGCCCGAAGTTCGGCCAGCGCCGCCGGCCCGTGGGCCAGGAGCTGCTCTCGGCACTGCGCGGCGATGGCCAGCGCCCCCTGGGTGGGGCGGGCGCCCCGCCCCGTCCGCGCCGCCGGGTTGTCCATGCAGCAGCGGGCCTCGAACCAGGTCGAGAAGGCGTCCCCCATCCCGGCCGCCAGGTACCGGGGCGGCGCGTCCGCCAGGACCGTCTCGTCCGCCACCACCAGAAGGGGGTTGGTGCGGCTGAACTCCACCCGGTCGAAGACGCCGTCGTCGTGGTAGATCACCGACACCGCCGCGGTGGGTGCGTCCGTGGAGGCCGTGGTGGGCACGGTCACCACCCGCACCCCCAGGCGGTTCGCGGCCATCCGGGCCGTGTCGAGGCACTTCCCGCCCCCGATGCCGACGACGAGGTCGATGGACGCCGCCTGGAAGACCCCCGTGACCCGTTCCACCTCCCGGAGGGAGGATTCCCCCGCGAACGTGACGTCCGTGTGCTTCAGGCCGGCCGCGCGCAGGCTGCCGGAAACCGTTTCCATCAGCGCTTTCCGCCGTCCCGGCGTGATCACCACCCCGACCCGCGTACCGGTCCCGGCGAGGTCCGCCAGGAACTCCCCCAGGCGCCCGACGGCGCCGGGCGACTGGACGTAGAGGGACGGCGCCATGAAGAGCAGCGGGACCGACCGACCGCCCGTCGTGTCGGCGAAGCGTCGGTTCGGGTCATAGTCATCGCAGGTCTGGGCCATGGTGTCCTCCTCCCCCGGGATTGTCCATTGTGAGGGTCTGTCGGTCCTGATTCGGTCGGAATCGCCGGCAACAGACCACCGCCGGCATCGTATCACCCCCTCCCCCCCTCGTCAACGCGGGGGAGCCCGGATTTTCACGAGCCGGCTTTCCGCTCCGGTTCGTGTATTTCGTGTATTTCGTGGTGGTCGTCACGTCGTACCCGGCACCGGAAAATCCGGGATTTTCCCCCGCAAAGCGGGCAAATGACCTCCTGGACCGCGGACCCGTGGGGGCGCTACCTCTCCTACGACAACTACTGCGAGAACGTCCAGCTTCGCGACGTTCTCGTCGGCGCCGGGTACCGCCTCGACCCGGACCTCTTCTACTTCTGGGACGCGGACGCCCCCCACAACGAGGCGTCGTGGAGCGCCCGGGTCTGGCGGCCCCTCGCGGTCTTCTCCGCCCTCTGCGACTCGCCCCCGTTCTTCCCCTGACCTCCCCTCACGCCGGCAGGTGTTCCCCCGGGGGCACTCCTGACGGAGCCTGCGTGAGGGTGTTTCCCCGCGCCGCCCGGCGGGGTGCAAGGGGCTTCGAACGGCCCGAAAAACGTTGGAAGGGACAAAAGGACCAAAAGGACCAAAAGGACCCAAAGGACACGCGGGGAACCAACAGGACGAAACCACGAAAAACGCCCCGAACCGCACAGGGCAGGGCGCCTTGATGCACAGGGCGGGGAACTTTATCGCGCGGGGCGAAGCATCAACGTTCCCGCCGTCCTTTGGGTCCTTTAGGTCCTTTGGGTCCTTTTGTCCTTTCCCGCCGCTTCATCATCGGGAAAGCCGTCCGAGCTACTTCCAGTCCCCGTCCAGCTGGAAGGCGGCCCAGAAGAAGGGGGCGGCGCACCCCGGTGCGACGCCGCGGATGAATTCCACCTGGGTGCGATGGACCGCCTCGTCCTTGGTGAGTCCGGCCTTGAGGTGGGTGTAGAAGCGCTCCATCCAGATCGCCGTGGAGCGGTCGTCGATGCGCCACAGGGTCGAGAGCACCGACCGGGCGCCGGCGTACTCGAAGGCCCGGGTGAGGCCCACCAGGCCCTCGCCCCCCGACGCCTTCCCCAGGGCCGTGGCGCAGGCCGAGAGCACCACCAGGTCTGCGTCGCAGCGCACCCGGTCGAAAACCTCCCAGGCCTGGAGGAAGCCGTTTTCCCGCCCCGGCGCGTCCCCGGGCGGCACGGTGAGCATCAGGCCCGCGTCCAGGGGGAGCCGCTCGTCCAGGAGCCCGTGGCAGGCGAAGTGGAGAAGGTCCGAGTCCCCTGAACGCTCCACCGCCCGCTCCTCGGTGGCCTCCTCCCCCATGAAGGCCGCGGCGAACGGGCCCCACGCCCGGACGATCCCCTCCACCTCGACCCGCGTGGCGGGGAGCGGGGTGATCTCGGTCCCGCCGATCCGCAGAAGCCGGGTTTCGGGAGCGCTGCCGTCGCTGACCGGGGGGAGGTCCGGCATGGGGGGCGTCCGGGTGAGGGGGGCTGCCGCCGGGCGGGCGTAGACGGGGTCGCCGAAGGCCGAGAGCCGCCGACGGGTGCCCGCCCCCCCGCTCTTCCGGCGGGCCCGAAGCTCCTGGTAAACCGTGGCCGACAGGGCCGTGTGGAGCGCTTTCCACTCGCAGAGGTACCGGGCCCGGCCGCCCGGGGCGCCGTCGTCGCACACCAGGGCGGCGAAGGGCAGCAAGTGCAGCGGCCCGTCGGGGAGGATGACCAGGCGCCGCGCTTCCCGGACGAGCGCCTGCGCCGGCCGCACCAGCCGGTCGTACAGCCTCCGCCCCCGCCGGACCAATTCCGGACCCGCCCCGCCGGCCCCGGAAGCCTCCACCAGTTCCCGGAAGCTCTCCACTTCCATCCGCAGGGCGTTCACCTCGAGGGGTACCGGGTAAAGCTTCACCCCCCCTTCCCGCGACAGGGCGAAAAGGTAGCCGCCGGTTTTGCCCGCGGCGTAGGAGAGGAGGAGCGTTCCGGGATCCAGGGATCGGCACACCTCGGCCGACTTCAGGGGGCGGGGTTTTCGGAGCGCGTCCAGGCGGGGGGAGCTCAGCCGGATCCGCCGGGCCAGCCGGTCCTGGGCTTCCCGCAGCTCTCGCAGCCGAGCGAGGGCCGCTTCGCGTGCGGGTTTGTCCTGTTGAGGGTCCAGGCCCCAGACCCGGCGCTGCACCCGGTCATACTCCCGGTCCAGGCGACCCCGTTCCTGCTCAAGGTCCGATGCGATATCCGAGGAAAATTTCAGCTCCCGCTCGGCCATCATCGCCAGCATTCCCTGCGCCCGGGAGCGCTCCAGCACGTCGAAGGCCGCTTCCGGCCGCCCGGCGTCCACCAGGGCCTTCACCAGCGAGAGGTAGGCGGACCGGGCCCAGGCCCGGAAGGCATTCCGCGCCTCGGCCAGGGAACTCAGGCCGGCCGCCGCCCGCTCGTAAAGCTCGACGGCCTGGGAAAGACGCTCGATGGCGGGCCCCACCCGGCCGGCGGCCAGTGCCGACTCACCCAGGCCGTGAAAAGCGTAGGCCTCGTCCCGGGTGCCCGGCATCTTGACCGCGAGGAGGCCCGCGGCTTTGCGGTACCACTCCTCCGCCCGGTCCGGCTCCCCGAGGGCCAGGGCCGTGTCGCCCAGGCTCAGCTGGGCGGCGATGGTGTCGTCCCCGCCGGGGCTGAGCGCCTCGGCGGCCTCCAGGAGCTGCAGCGCCACCTCCTTCGCCGACCGGAGGTCCCCCTGGTCCCGGTCCAGCTTCGCCCGCTTGGAGAGCCATGAAAGCTTCAGGAACTCTTCCTCGGGATGCTTTTCCAGGATCGCGCCCGCCCTGCGCAGGAGCGCGTCGGCTTCGACGAAACGGCCCTTTTCCCGGAGAACGTCCGCCAGCCGTACGAGGGTCATGCCCGCCAGGCGCCCCTCCGGGGCCTTGCGATCCGTCACCGTCAGGGCTTTCCGGAAGTAGATCTCCGCCTGGTCGGGGTTGAGCTGGCCGGCGTAGAGCATGCCCAGGTTGAACCAGGTGTTGGCCAGGTTCAGGCTTCCGGGAAGGATGCGCTCCTGGATACGCAGGGCTTCCAGGTAAGCCTGTTCCGCCTCGGCGAAGGCCGAGCGCCCCCGGAGCTGGTTGGCCAGCGCGCTCCAGGATGCAGCCGTGACGGGGCTCCCCGGCGCCAGCTTCAGCCGGATCGCCAGGGCTTCCCGATAGCGCTCTTCCGCCCGGTCGAAATCCCCGCGCCGGTCCGCGACGTTTCCAAGGTTGTGAAGGCTCAGGGCCACGTTCAGGTTGTCGGGGTCGGGTTTCGACCAGGTTTCCAGCGCCCGGCCGTAGCACGTCTCCGCTTCGTCCCAGTCGCCCCTTCGGGCGGCCACGAGCCCCAGGTTGTTGAAACTGGCCGCCACGTCCGCGCTGCCGGGAGCCAGCTCCTCCCGGAGCGCCAGGGCCCGGCGGTAGCAAGACGCGGCGTCTTCCAGCTCCCCCCGGTCGAGGTGAACGTGCCCCAGGCTGTTGAAGGTGTCGGCCATCTCCAGGCTCCGGGGGGCGCAGCGCTCCCAGATCGCCAGGGCCAGGCCCAGCGGGGGTTGGGCGGAGGTCGGGTCACCGCGTCGTTCCGCCAGCGTCCCGATCCGGTGAAGGGTCAGGGCGACCGGGAGGGTGCAAACCCCGGCCGGCCCCCGCAGGGACAGGGTCCGGTTCAACGCCTCCGCGGCCCCCGCCAGGTCATTGGCCCCCTCCTGCGCCCGGGCGGTCTCGTCCCAGGCCGCCGCCTCGGCCGCCGGCGATTGCGCCTCCCTCGCCTGCTCCACCGCCTCGCCGCAGGCGACGATGGCCTCGGGCCACTCCCGGGCCGCCATGCGCCGGCGGGCCTCCCCCAGGGAGCGCCAGGCCCGGTGGAGCGGGTCGGCCGGGTCGGGGACCAGCGGCGCCGCCCGCACACCCTGCCGGCCGGGCGGCAGGTCGACGGCCAGCGGAAGGCCGCCCCGGAAGCCCAGCAGCCGGACCGGGCCCCGGGGCGCCTGTTCCAGGGTCAGGGACACCCAGTCAAAAGGGGAACACAGGTCCCCGCGTTCCGGGCCCTCCCCCGGTCTCGCGGGCGCACGCTCCCACCCGGTCAGGACATCGCCGGGCACGAGCCCAGCCCTCTCACCCGCCGAGTCGTTCTCCACCGCCTCCACCCGGAGGCCCCGGCCGGGGAACGGGCTGTCGGCGCCCCAGGCCCGGGCGCCCGGCTGGAGAACAATCAGGAGGAACCCGGCCAGCCGGCCGAGGCGGTACAGCACCGGGCCGACGACATCGCCCCGAGAGGGTGCCCCCCCGTTCACCGGCGCCCTCGATGCCCTGTGCCCGGTCCCTCTGCGCATGAAATCCTCCCCTTTGAAGCGGACACGGATCGGCCCGTCATCGCCCACCGCTGTCTCCCGGCTTTTCAGCGGTCCAACGCCCCCTCCCAAAGCCGGGACAGGAAGATTTCCCAAGGCCAGATATGAAGCCCGTCAGCGGTCCGGCGATACTCAGGGTCCAGGCTGACGACCCCGAGGACCGGGACGAGCCCCTCTTCCCGGAAGGCCCTCAGCCCCTTCAGATGCCGGTCCCCGACCTGGTCCGCCCCCTTGACCTCGACCGCGAACCGCTCGCCGACGACGAAGTCCACTTCGAATTTTGACGTGGAGCGCCAGTACTGCAACGGCATGTCCTGACGGGTGTAGGACAGCCATGCCCTCAGTTCGAGCGCGATGAAGTGCTCGAAAGCCCGGCCGAAAAGTTCGGAACCGGTCTCGATCCGCCCCCGCCGCGTGAGGCTGTTGACCACGCCCACGTCGAAGAGCCAGAATTTGTTGCGCGTGATCGCCTTGCGCTTGGACGTCCTCCGAAAGGGAAGCACCGGGAAGCCGACCAGGGTGTCTTCCAGGATCGAGAGGTAACTTTCAACCGTTCGCGCGGGTACCCCGCAGTCGCTGGCGATCGCGGCGAAGTGAACCTCCTCCCCAGATCGAGCTGACGGGGGTACCAGTTCTCCACGACGTTTCCTCCTGCCGATTGTCATCATAATCGGCAACAACGTTGCGGATCAAGAGTAATTCAACCCAGGAGCGATGCTCATCTGGAACGTCCCCGGCCATCCATGGATTCGCATCCCGGCGATCGGCCGGGTCACGGCACGGCGAGGAGGAGGACCTTCAGGGCGTCGGCGGCATCCACGCGGCCGTTGCCGTCGGCGTCGGCGTTGGCGGCGCAGAGGGCGATCTCCGCGAGGGTGCCCGCCAGGAAGCGGTGGAGCAGGACCGCGTCCAGGGCCGTGACGCGCTCGTCGCCGTCCAGGTCGCCGGGGAGCGGCGGGGCCGCGGGGCGGCGGGCGACGGCGTCGTAGGACCAGCCGCTGCGCAGCAGGTGGAGCGTCGCGCTCTCCAGGGCCACCGACTGCCGGGGGCCGACGCTGGCCGACGACGAGACGTAGGTGGAAAAGGCGATCGAGCCCATCCCGGCAGAGTCCAGGACCAGCAGGGCGGACTCCTGCTCGGTGGCCGGGTTGATGGTCAGCCGCGCGGGCCCGGACGAGGTGACCCGGACCCCGTAGTCCAGGAGGAAGCCGACGTAACCGGGGTGGAGGGCGAGCCCGTATTCCACGCCCCCGGCGCGGTTCTCGTCCCAGGCGCCGGACTCCCAGACCCGGGTCCCCAGGACCGCGCCGCCCAATTGCCCCGTGCCGGGCATCTCCCGGAGGGCCCCGTGAAAGAGGGCCAGGTCGTCGCCGGTGTCGTCGAACCAGACGGCGCCCTTTCGGGCGTCCGTCTCCACCTCGCCGTTCACCGTGCCGTCCAGGAAGACGGGGGCGGGCGCATACCCCGGCGCGGGGACCGCGGCGGGAGGCCGCCCGGCCAGGTGCCGCCCCGCCAGGTCGTAGCGGTAGCCTTCCGTCAGCTGCGTGAGGAGGAGGTGGGTGAAGACCGGCGGCTTGCCCGGCTCGAGGAGCCGCCGGGTGGCGCCCGTTGACTGGATGAGGGTCACGGCCCCCTCGCCGCGGACTTCGGCGATCCGGTCCGGGTCGATGCACAGGGCCGTGCAGTCGTCGAGGCCGACCCCCAGGACGTCCCGGCCCGTCTCCGCCAGGCGGGCCAGGAAGACCGGCAGGCGGCCGATCCGCGCCCGCTCGGTGAAGTGAGTGTCGAAGAGGACGTTTTCCGTGAAGGCGAAGAAGTCGGTGGTGAAGCTGACCAACGGCGTGTAGGGGTCCCGGAGGGTGTCCCGCCCGTAGGCCGAGCCGTTGAACGCGTCGAAGACTACGTCGCTGAGGATGTGGGCGCCGGCGCTGGAGCCGCCCACCACGCCGCCCCCCTCCCAGACCTCCCGGACCGTCCGGGCGAAGCGGGTCCCCTTCCAGGCCTGGACGTACCCGGCCTGGTCCCCGCCGGTGAACCAGACGATCCTCGCCGCCGCCACCGCGTCGTGGACGGCGTCCGCCTCGGCGTTGGCCGCGGTCACCACGAGGGTGGCGGCCGAGGAGGCCCCGTAGAGGAGGAAGGCGTCCCGCGCTTTCGTCCCCGGGTCGGAGGTGGAAACCACGAGCGCCGGGCCGCCCCCGGCCCGCTGCACCATCCACCCGAACACCGACGCGCACCAGGGGGCGGTCCCGGGCGCGCCGCCCCCCTCGACGCAGAGGTAGCCCCGGCCGGCGGAAGCGCCCGGGATCCAGGCAACGAAGAGAAGCAGGAGCGGCAGAACCCGGGGGCCCCTGGCCAGGCGTGCGCCGAAGCCGCCGGAACGATGCCCCGTCCGGATGGCTGATCTCTGGAAACTTGCCATCTCCCTTTTCCCTCCAATGTGAGGCGACGTGTGAACCCGTTTTATCTCTGTTGCCGCCGGCCGCCCGGCGCGTTAACCCTGCCGTGCCCGGAGATCGGGGGCGATGAAAGGCTCGAATGCCCGGGTCGGTGGCGCCCTTCCCGGCTACGATACCCGGGACTGCTATCTATCCCCCCCGCCACGCCCATCGATGAGCCAGGTGTCCAGAACGTCCGGGAGGTTCTCGACGACCTGTTCCGAGGACGTTCGGACGGCCCGTTTCTGCTCTTCGGCGGTAATGCGGATGACCATCATCATCACGAGGGGATTGCCGAGGAAGTCCAGCTTGGCCAGTTCGCTGCACAGAAACGGTGGCACCGTCATCGCATACGTGAATCTCGGGTCCCCGATACCTTCAGGGAACGGTACGGTGTGAAAATAGTGCAGAAAGGTATCGTCCTGGAAGGGCATGGTGCCCAGGACATGCAGGAGATCGCCGGGCAACTTTCCCTCACGGCTCGAGGCACACATGAGTTCACTCCGAAAAGTACTCCCGTCTGGAAGTACCTGAGGAAAATCCGACATCCCGCTCGTGACGTAGCACCAGAAGGGGCGTCCCGGCGTCGGCGGGAACCGGTGGACGTCCACGTGCGGGGCACCCAGGGTCGGATGGAAGGTCACATCGGAGTTACCCAGAATGCCCCAATACGCCTGTGAGCGAACCTTCTCATAATCGACGGGAGTGTCCGGATGAACCGGGAAGGCACATCCGGAATACGGAGGCTGGACGGTTAAACGCTCGTTTTCGCTCCCGGCGCAGATGTGGTCATGGAGTTCCTGTTCTGTCACTGCAACCTCCCCTTTCCGCTATTCCTCCCAACCGCCGGTGAAGGGATCTCTTGAAACAGCCCCATCACCGGTCCCACCAACATTGCTCCAAGCCGGCGTCCTGTCCGCCGGTCTCCCCTTTCCCGTGTTCAATTCACCAACCATCAACAGCGCGGATCATCAGTGTAAATTAGTGTTATTAGTGGTTTACCCCTCACTCCAGCAAGCCGGGGCTCCGCTCGGACGGCACGTGGCCGAACTTTTCCCGGAACAGGCGGGAAAACTGGGCCGGGTCGTCGAACCCCAGGCGGGCCGCCGCCTCCCGTACGGACACCCGGCCCCGGGACCCCCGGAGCATGGTCCGGGCACGTTTCAGTCGTTCCTCGAGGATGGCGTCCTGGGGAAAGCTCCCCGTCTCCTCCCGGTATTTCCGGTTGAACTCGGCCCGGGGCAGCCCGAAGCGATCCGCGAGGCGGTCCACCCCCAGGAGCGGGAGGTCCTCGCTGGGAACGCAGCGCAGGAAGAACCGGACCTTCTCGCCCAGAGAAACGGCGGACTGTTCCAGCTGCCGCACGAAGCCCACCACCTGGGACAGGAAGGCCGCGGCCTTGGCGGCGGGGTCGGGCTCCCGCAGGAAGGGTTCCGAAAGACGGATCTGCCGGCGGACGAGCGCTTCCGGCTGGTCGCCGTAGAACAGGAGGAGGATCCCGGAAACCACGGTCATCAACCGGGTGTCCATCAGTTTCAGGTTGGGGCCGCAGGCGGCCTCGAGGCCCCGGGCGTAGCTTTCCAGCGCCGACGCCAGCCCCTCGAGGCCCCGGGCGTGGTAGACCTTCAGGATCGCCCCCGCGGTGTCCAGCGTCTTCGTCACGTCCGACATGGTGTCCCCCCGTGTGCAGGCTGCATCCGCCGTCTCCCGGCCGGTTCACTGTATCCGTACGCCCGCCGCAAGTCAAGGCGTTCGAGGGGTCCCGGCCCCGACACCTCGAACGGGGGGGCCGCCCCGCCGGCCGCGGGGCGTGGCGTTGCCGCGGGAACCGGCGGGGCGTTCCGTCGGCTGAGGTTTCGGTTGACTCTCCGCCCGGATGGCCCTACAATACAAAATCGACATTGTGGAGACAACATATGAATGAACAACGAAAGAGTTGGCTGAACGGGATATTCATGGGTTTCTTCCTGGCGTTCCTGGCGGCCTGCGGGCAGGGCGACCCGGCGGGTGCGGCCGCCCCGGCCGAAACCCCGGCGCCCCCGGAGGAGACCCTCTCCGCCCCGGGCGGGACCCGGCTCGGCCTCTACCGTCCTGGCGCCAACACGTTCCACCTTTTCAGCGCCCCGCCGAAAACCCCGTGCGACGTCACCGCCCCCGCGGGCGGCCCGGGCGACATCCCGCTGACCGGCTGCTGGGACGGGCCCGACGCTTGGGGAATGGGGGTCTACCGGCCGTCCACCTCCACCTTCTACCTCTGGCACGGCTTCGTGCCGGGGACACCGTTCGCCACCGTCCCCTTCGGCGCCCCGGGCGACATCCCCGTCGTAGGCGACTGGGACGGCGACGGGAAGTGGACGGTCGGCGTGTACCGGCCCAAGGACGCGGTCTTCTACCTCCGAAACCACAACGCCGGGGGCGTCCCCGACATCACCGCACCCTTCGGGGCGCCGGGGGACGTCCCGATCGTCGGGGACTGGGACGGGGACGGCACCACCACCATCGGGGTCTTCCGCGCGAAGGACGGCATGTTTCACCTCCGGAACGCCAACTCGGCCGGGGAGGCCGTGGTGAGCGTCCCGCTCGGCGGCAAGGGTGACATCCCCGTCGCCGGCGACTGGACCGGCAAGGGCTGGTGGACCCCGGGGGTCTACCGGCCGTCCGAAAGCCGGTTTTACCTGCTCAAATCCGTGGCATCCGACAGCAAGCCCGGGATCGTCATCCAGATGGGGACCCCGGGCGACCTCCCCGTCGTCTGGCGCCCCCCGGCCTCCCCGAAGACCGCGGCCCCGGCGCCCAAAGCCCCCTGACCCCGCACCCGGGCCGGACGCCCGCCGGGAGAACAGGCATGAGAAACAGACACGGAAACGACAGCGGCGACGCACCGGTGACCCCGCGGCCCACCGTTGTCGTGATCGTGGTCAACTGGAACCGGTGGCGGGACACCGTGGAGTGCCTGGAGTCCGTCCTGGAATCCACCTACCCCCACTTCCGCATCGTGGTCGTGGACAACCACTCCACGGACGCCTCCCTGGACTCCATCGGCCGGCACTTCCGGCAGAAAGGGGTCCCCTGCGCCCTCTTCAGGGGGAAGCCGCAACCGGGGGGCCGGCCGGCGGAGGAACCGGGGGCGACCCCTCCGGGGGACGCGCACATCCTGCTGGTCCCCCTGGAGAAGAACGGCGGGTACGCCTTCGGGATCAACCGCGGCGCCCACGCGGCCCGGGACTTCTGGGCCGGCCCGGGTTCCGGCACCCTTCTGTGGGCCGTCAACAACGACATCACGGTGGCGCCGTCGGCCATGTCCCACCTGGTGGCCGAAATGGGCCGGGACGAGCGAACCGGTTGCGCCGGGTGCCTCGTGATGCACTTCGACCGCCGGGACGAGGTCCAGACCTACGCGGGGACGCGGCCGTTCAGCCCGGTCCATCTCCCCGGCTACCTTTTCCGCGGCAAATACCTTTACCACGGCCACCGGCTGCCGCTGCCCAAGGGTGCGCCCCGGGAGATCAAGGGGCACCTCTACGGCGCGTCCATCATGATGAAGCAGGAGGTCTTCGACCAGGTCGGGGGGTGGAACGAGTCCTACTTCCTCGAGTTCGAGGACGTGGATTTCTGCCGCCGGGTCCGCCGCGCCGGGTACCGCCTCATCGGGGTCGCCGACGCCCAGGTGTTCCACAAGGTCGGGGCCAGCAAGGGGTCCCGCTCGGGGGCGGTCCAGCCGAGCCGCTTCCTGGGGATCCCCAGCCGCCGCTACCTCAAGAACATCGACATCCCGTTCTACTACCGGGTCCGGAACGAGATCCTCTTCCTGCGCAAAAACTATGCCGCCTGGTTCCCGCTCCTGGCGCTGACGGCCCTGCCCGCCCTCAACCTGGGCCGCCTGGCCGGGATCTACCTCTACAACGACCCCGACAAGATGGAGCGGGTCCGCCTTCTCCTGCGGGCCATGCGCGACGCCTTCCGCAAACCCGCGAAGGCCCCACGGCGCTCCCCCCTCCACCTCGCCGGCCACGTTTCCACCCCGGCGAAGACCCCCACCTCCACCGGTCGCTGACCCCCCGCTGATTTCGCGCCGTCGAAAAAAAATCGGACCGATCGGTCGGATCCGACCCATCGGTCCAATCGGAAACTGCGGGGAGACCGGCGGGGCCGGGCGCCCCGCCGCTCCACCGCGGGTTGAACCGGGCTATTCCGCTTCCGCCTTCCCGGGGAAGTTCACGTGGTTGAGCGTGACCCAGACCGGGTCCACGGTCCCGGGGGAAACGGTGGAGAGGACACCGGTCCCGTCCAGGAACCAGAGGGTCATGGCCCCGGTGGCGGCGTTGCGCCAGAACAGGTCGGCCTTCCCGTCGCCGTTGAAGTCGCCGGTCCCGGCCACCTTCCACTGGGTGTCGGCCACGGCGCCCAGGGAGACGGTGCCCTTGACCCCCGCGGACGCGTTCAGCAGCCAGACGGAGAGGTCGCCCGCGGCGTTTCGCCAGTAGATGTCGGAGATCCCGTCGCCGTCCACGTCGTCGAGGCCGACGATCTTCCAGGTGGTCGGGATGGTCCCGGGCGAGGCGTCGCCCGCGAACCCGGCCTCGGTCTGGTACCAGATGGACATGGTCCCCGTGTCGTGGTGGCGCCAGAAGAAGTCGGCCTTCCCGTCACCGTTGAAGTCGCCGGAGCCGAGGACGACCCAGCTCATGTCCGAGATCCCGCCGGCGAAGGTGGACCCGGACACGCCGGTGGGGGTCATGAGCCAGACCGACAGGAACCCGTCGGCGGTGTTGCGCCAGAGGATGTCTGAGATCCCGTCGCCGTTCACATCGTTGGCGCCCTGGATGATCCACGACAGGGCCACCGAGCCGAGGGAGAGGTCACCGGCGAACCCCGAGGCGTTGACGAACCAGATGGACATGGCCCCGCTCACGGCGTGCCGCCACAGGATGTCGGTGTAGCCGTCCTTGTTGAAGTCGCCGGTGGCGGCCACTTCCCACTGGAGGTCGCCGATGCCGCCGAGGAAACCCGAGCCCAGCAGGCCGGCCTGGTCCATGAACCAGTCCGACAGGGTCCCCAGGCTGTTGTTGCGCCAGAGGATGTCGCTGCGGCCGTCCCGGTTGAAGTCGAAGGGGACGGCGGCGCTGCCGGTGGCGGCCCGTATCGTCACGTCGTCCACGCAGACGCCGTACCCGTACTTGGCCTTCCCCTGGAACGCGACCCAGTAGGTCCCCGAAAGGTTGGGCAGGGTGACCGTGCGCTGGGTCCAGGCCGGGGTGTCAGACGTGTAGACGGCGTCGGGGATCAGGGTCCAGGCGCCGCCCGCCGCGTTCCGGTAGTAGATGCGAAGCTCGTCCTGGTCGGAAACCCACTTGGCCTGGGCGTGCCAGAAGCTGAGGGTGGCGGAGGAGGCGCCCGAGAGGTCGAGGGAAGGGGTGACGAGGCGGGTTTCGATGCCCGTGGCGCTGTTGTAGTAGAGCCGGGCGTTGTAGGTGCCGCCGTGGGCCGCGGCCGGGTGGCTGCTGTAGCCGCCGGTGGCGAAGGTCCAGTTGGTGGTCCCGCTGACGTTTTCCTGGGTCCAGCCCGCCGGGATCGCCCCGCCGTTCTCGAAGCCCTCGGTCAGCAGGGCCGGGTACTCCACTGTCAGGGTGACGGCGATCTGCTTGGAGGTGGGGGTGGCGCCGGGGTCCGTGACGGTGATCACCGCCGTGTAGGTCCCGCAGGGGAGGCTGGCGGTGGCGTAGTTCACGGTGATGGTGTCGTGTTCCCCGGTGGAGGTGCCGGAGGTCGGCGTGCAGCTCAGCCAGGCCGCGTCGTCTGTGAGGGTGTAGCTGACGGTCCCCAGCCCCGCGTTCCAGACCTCGAAGGACTGGGAGGGCGCCGACACCCCCTGCGCGCTGCTGTTGGCGAGCGCGGTGGTGCTCAGCCCGATGGTGGGGACGGTGGGGGCCTGCTGGAAGTTCACCCCCCACAGGTTCCCGACCGCCCCGTTGTCCACGGAGGTCCCCACCACCTTGCCGGCCTGGTCGGGGAAGACGTAGCCGGTCTTGGCCGCCGTGACCGTGTAGGTCCCCGCCGGGATGTGGACCAGGGCGTAGATCCCGCGGCTGTCGGTGGTGTCGGTGTAGCCGCCCGCGGAGACGGTGACGCCCGACACGGGGTTGCCGTCGGTGTCCACCACGCGGCCGCTCAGGATCTCGCCGGTCCCCGAGGTGAAGACGTTGTAGACGCACTTGTAGACCGTGTCGAAACCGGCCCAGGTGCCGATGTTGGGCAGGTCGTACCAGGCGTCGTCGGACCCGGACCACCCCATGTTGAGGTGGTGGTACAGTGTCCCGGCGTTGTAGCCGTACCCGTCGCAGACGATGGCGTGGCCGCCGGCCGTGCCGGTGATCCCCAGGAGCACGGGGAGTCCCGCGTCCAGGTTGGGGTTGGCCATCTCGTTGTAGCCGTTGCCCACCAGTTCGCCGCCGCTGCGGTAACCCTTGACGGCGTTGCTGTATCCGAACAGCGACTTGAGGGCGGTGGCGGACTTCAGGGTGTCGGTGCCCGACCCGCTGCTCGTGTAGCTCATGTTCACGCTGATGCCGCAGTCCCAGGTGAGCCGGCCGATCATCTGGCGCTGGGCCTCGGGGGTGGGGCTGGGCGGGTCGAGGGGCATGCTCGCCCAGGCGTACGCACCGCCGGCGTCGTCGCCGCCGCGGGTGTTCCCGCTCTGGGACGAGCCGTCCACCGTGTAGCTGTAGGAGTGGACGCCGATCCCCGCCGTGGGGAAGGAGTGGAAGCGAATGAGCTGGGCCATGGCCGTGGCCACGCAGCCGCAGACGTAGTTGCTGGGCGTGTAGTAGTTGTAGCAGTTGCCGCCGCCGTCGGTGGACTGGTTCCACCGGCTCCCGACCAGGGGCGACACCCGCGGGTCGTCCACGCTGGGGATCGCGGCCTGGGGTGCGAAGCCCGTCAGGGCCGCCCACTTCTCCCGGGCCAGGCGCTGGAGGCCGCTGGGGGCAAAGCGATCGCCCCTCCGGAGACTCTCCGCCTGGAGGGAATCCACCCAGGCCAGGCGTTCGGCCATGTCCCGCGAAAGGAAGTCGAACAACGGGTTTTTCGGGTCCGGGTCAAACACCCCGGTGGAAGAGAACACGATGACAGGTTCGACCAGGTCGTCGGTGGACAGGACAATGAATCCCGCCGGGCGCAGCTTCACCAGGTAGAAGAGGGGTTCACCGCGTTCGCCGGGAAACGCCAGGACATCTTCGATCTGCGCGCTCATCCGGGTATTCTGGGCCGTGGGGAACAGCGCCAGCCAGGCCTGGGCCGTCTCCACCGCCCGCCGGCCGTCCACCCGTTCCGCCAGGGATACCGACACCAGGGCCAGCATCACCAGGATCCATCCCGCCACCATCCGCTTTTTCATGAATCTCCTCCTCTCGGGGCTCGTTACTTCCAGAATTAACGGCATTGTAAACGGTCTTTCCTCGAAACGCAAGCGGTCCGATCGATTCGAGAGCATTCCCCGTCACCGGCTCGAGGGTCCGGCCGGTTTCCTCCGGCCTTCCTGAAACCGCGGGGGGGGGCAGAGGGGTTCAACCCTCCAAATGAACCATTTCACTCCGGGCTCAATCCGTTAGAGTGGAGCCAGAGCATGCCCTTTCGAAACCCCTTCGTTGGAACATTTCCGGTTGCCGCTCGGGTTGAGCCGTGGTATGTTGGGATCGGTCATCGTCTTACGAACGGCGTACCCCGGCCCTGCCCCGCAACCCACTCCCGGACGGGAACGGGACCAACCGTGTCGTTCCGCGAGAACGGGCGGCGGATTTGGACGTAGAACAGGTTTCGGGCGACAGGTTCATTCCCGGCCGGCCCTTATGGGGGACCGCCGGTGGTACGGAAGCACCGAGTGGAGGCTGACTTGAGTCCCAGCACATCGTTGAGCCGTGACGACCTGATCCTTTGCGTGGAACTGGGCAAGGCCCTGACGGCGGAACTGGACCCGGACCGTTTTTTGGAGGTGGTCCTGGAGAAGATCTCCGAGGCGATCCCGGCCACCAACTGGTCCGTCCTCCTGGTGGACGAGATCTCCGGCGCCCTCCAGTTCGCCGTCACCGTGGGGATCCCCATGGAGAGCGTCCGCCACCTCCGCCTGGACCCCGGCGTCGGGATCGCGGGCGAAGCCATCCGGCGCAAGCAGACCCTGGTGGTCCCCGACGTTCGCGAGTGCCCCTTTTTCGACCAGCGCGCCGACGAACTGACCGGCTTCCGAACGGAGTCCGTGATCTGCGTCCCCCTGATGTACGGCGGCGAGGTGGTGGGCGTGGGCGAAGTGGTCAACCCCGCCGATTTCTCGGACCGCACCACGTCCCTCCTCGAGATCATCGCCGAGTACGCCGCCATCGCCGTGGTCAACACGCGGCGGTACGTCCAGATCCGGGACATGAGCCTGCGGGAGCACGTCACGGGGCTGTACAACACGCGCCACCTCTACCGGTTCCTCCAGCGGCAGTGCCGGAAGGGCGGGCCGCTCTCCCTGATCTTCCTGGACATGGACAATTTCAAGTCGGTGGTGGACACCCACGGCCACCTCAACGGGACCCGGGCCCTCCAGGAAGTGGCCAAGACCCTCGATGCCTGCATCGAGGAACCCGCCTTCGCGGTGAGCTACGGGGGGGACGAGTTCGTGGTGGTCCTCCCCGGCTTCACCAAGGACGAGGGGTACCGCAAGGCCGAGGAGATCCGGGAACGGATGCGGCAGACGACCTACCTGACCGGCAAGGGGCTCTCCGTGAAGCTCTCCGCCAGCTTCGGCCTGGCCGCGTGCCCCGAGGACTCCTGCGACCCGGAAACCCTCATGGCCTCCGCCGACCACGCCATGTTCGGCGCCAAGTACATGGGGAAAAATTGTGTAAGGTAAAAAGACACCCCCGCGCGGCGCGGGGGTGTCTTTTTACTAGAAGGGCACGTCGTCGTCGGTGATGGGGGCGTCCATGACCGGGGGGGCTTCGCGGACGACGGCGGGTTCCGGGTGCTCGGCGTGGGAGGGCCCCGCGGGTTCGTATGCGCCCGATGCCTTCGGTTCCAGGATCTGCATGTCGCTGAGGTTGATCTCGGTGATGTAGCGCTTGTTCCCGCTGTTGTCCTCGTACTGCCGGGTCTGGATGCGGCCCTCGGCGTAGATCAGCTTACCTTTCCGGAGATACTGCCCGCAGGTTTCCGCCAGCTTGGCCCAAGCGACGAGGTTGTGCCACTCGGTGCGGGACTGCCGGTCGCCGTTCTTGTCGACCCAGGAGTCGTCCGTGGCCAGCGAGAAGCGGGCCACCGCCTGGCCGCCCTGGGTGTAGCGCAACTCGGGGTCCTTCCCGAGACGCCCGATCAACATGGCCTTGTTCAAGCCTCGCATGTTTCCTCCTTTTTCATTTCGTGGTCTTCCGTCTGACCGGTGGGGTGGCCCCGAGGGCCTTGAGCTTTTCCTTCGCGATATTGGCCTCGGTGGAATCGGGAAATTTCAGGATGACGCTGCGATACTGGGTGATGGCGGACGCGTTGTCACCGGCGTTCTGATAGGCCAGCCCGCTCTTGAGGTACGCAGCGGCGGCCCAGTCGCTCTTCGGGTAGAGGGAAAGGACCTGGTTGAACGCCGTGACGGCCTCGGTCCACTTGCTCTGGTTGTAACAGGAGTCGCCGACGTAGTACTGGGCCTTGTCCGCGAATTCGGATTCCGGGAAGTTCTTCAGGAAATCCTGGAAGCCCTGGATGGCCAGTTCGTAGTTCCCCTGGGTGTAGTCGCTGTAGGCCAGGGCCAAAAGCTTGTCCTCGGGGAGCGTCACGGTCTTGCCGTCCGGGCCGGTGGCGGTGGAGGGCAGCCGCTGGCCGAAGGCGTCCTTCAACTCGGCGATCTTGACCTGGCTTTCGTCCACTTTCTTGTAGAGGCTCGCCACCTTGATCTCGAGGTCCTCGATCTTCGCGCCGAGGGTGCGGATCTCGTTGAGGATGTCCTCGATGTTGTCCGAGCCCGACTTGAGCTGCTCGGCCTGGGCGGCCCGCGTCTCCTCCACGATCCGGGTGATCTTGTTGAGGTAGTCCGTCATCTGCCCGTAGAGGGTCTTGGCGGCGCCGGCGTTCTCGTCCACGCTCTTCTGGAGCATCCGGACGGCGTTCTGGAGGTTCAGCAGGTCGGCCTGGATCCGGACCAGTTCCTGGGACGCGGCCGGGACCGCCAGGGCAAACCCCGTCACGACGATGAGGGTCAATACGGCTTTCTTCATGGTCTTCTCCTACTTCACCAGCACAAAATGGGCCCGGCGGTTCTTCGAGTACGCGTCCTCGGACTTGCCGGGGTCGAAGGGCTTCTCCTTGCCGTAGGAGATGGTCCGGATGCGGGCGGACTCCACCCCCAGGGAGACCATGAAGTCCCTCACCGAGGTGGCGCGCTTGTCGCCCAGCGCCAGGTTGTACTCCTCGCTCCCCCGCTCGTCGCAGTGCCCCTCGACGACGATCTTCACCTTGGGCAGCTTCTCCTGGAGGACCTTCGCGTTGGCCCGGAGGATGTCCTTGTCGGAATCCCGCAGCTCGTGGCGGTCGAAATCGAAGTAGACGTCCTTGATCTCCGTGCGGAAGATCTCCGCGGCCTGTTCCTCGAGGGACAGCTCGTCGATCCCCCCGCGGCCGGACGTGCCGTCGTCGGGGACCGCCGGGGGCTTGCCCGTCACCTCGACGGTGGCCGTCGCTTCCGCCCGGCCGCCCCGGCCCGTCGCCACGGCCCGGTACTCGGTGGTGTCCTCGGGCTTGATGACGGCGGACCCCTGGGCCGGGAAGCGACCCACGTCGTCGATGGCGACCTCGTCGGCATCGGTGGTCGCCCAGCGCAGGGTTGTGCTCGCCCCGTAGGCCACCGAGGCCGGCTCCGCGGTCAGGCGGATCGTGGGGGCGGGCGGCGTTGCCGAGGCCCCCGAATCCCCGCCGGCGCCCGTTCCGGACCCGGGCGGGTACGGCAGGGGCCGCTTCTGACGGCAGCCGGATATGCACAGGGCGGCCAGGACGACGAGCAGCCCGGCGCACAACGTTTTTCTCTTGCCAAATCTCATGATGTTCCTCCGCGTTGTCCTCTCATCCTTACTAACGTTTTCACGGGAAAAAATCCGAAGAAAATTTTTACTTTTTTCCGAGGTAACCCGACCAGTGGGGGTTCGAGCAGCCCTGGCCGCGGGTGATCTGACGGAGCAGCGTGCCGTCGTAGAGCATGGTGAACAGCTCCGTCGACCCAGTCCGGTCCGACTGGAAGACCAGGTGACGGCCGTCCGGCGCCCAGGTCGGGTTGTCGTTGTTCCCCGCCCCGTGGGTGATCTGGAAAAGCTTCCGGGTGGCGGTTTCCACCACGTAGATGTCGAAGTTGGAGTTCCGGTCGGGCTTCCACGCGAAGGCGATATAGCGGCCGTCGGGGGACCAGTCGGGCGAGGTGGCGTATCCGCCCTCGGTGAGAATGCGGTCCAACCCGGCCCCGAAGGCGTCGCAGAGGTAGAGCTGCGGGTTGCCGGACCGCCCGGAGATGAAGGCCAGTTGCTTGTCCGTCGGGCTCCAGCAGGGGCTGACGTCGATGCCCGGGTTGTGGGTGATGTTCCGGGGGTTCGCCCCGTCGATGCCGGAGACGTAGATGTCGGTGTCGGAGGCGTTGTCCAGCCGCCCGGAAAAGGCGATCTCGGTCCCCCCGCGGGAGAAGGCCGGCGTGGTCAGCATTCCGCCGGCGATGGGGAAGGCGGCCGCGTTCTTCCCCGACACGGACATGATGTACAGCTGCGGGTTCCCCCCGCGGAACGAGGTGAAGCAGATCCGTTCGCCGTCCGGGTGCCAGACCGGCGTCAGGTTGATGCCGCCGTCGCTGGTGAGGTTCTCCAGGTTGTAGCCGTCGTAGTCCATGACGGCGATCTCCTTGCCTGTCGGGGTTTTGCGCTCGCAGAGGACCCGGGTGCAGGCGATCCCCTGGGACGCGCCGGCGGTCAGCACGGAGACGATCTTGTCGGCGACGAGGTGGGCGATGCTCCGGGCATAGGACGGCTGGGCCTTGAACTGCTTGCCGAGGACCTGCTCCTCCGTCCGGGCGTCGAACACCCGGCACTCCACGACCAGGGCGCCCCCCTCGATGCGGGCGTTCCCGATCACCACGAAGTCGACCTTGAAAGACGCGTCCTGCCACTCGGTGAAGACCATGTCCTCCTTCTCCCCGATGCGCCGGGCGGGGTAGTAGGACCTGGCGAGGAGGGAGAAGAACCCCGCGTACTCGAGGTCGTTCCAGAGGGTTTCGTTCAGCGTCTTCAGGGGCCCGGACAGGCTGGCCTCGGCCTGACCCGCCTTCGGTTGGAAATCCGGGAGGGCCAGCACCGTATCTTTCGCCGGCCGCGGGCGAAGGACCACCGTGGAAGCGGCGTCCTGGGCCGGGCACAGGGAAAAGCCCGCGATGAGGACCAAGAACAACCATCCAGTCTTTTTCATTATCGACCTTCCGTTTGGGCGGATTTGGCGGACACCCGCACCCCCGTGGGTTGCGGCGATATCCGTACAATACTATACCGGAACGCCTCCCCGGTCAATTTCGAAAGGGGAAGTCGAAGGAGACCACCACCGTCACCCGCTCGTTCTTCAGGGTGGCCGGGAACGGGATCAGCCGCCGGGAGCGCTCGATGGCGCCCTTGGCCGACCGAACGAAGGCCTCGGAGGCCGCGAGGTCCTCCTCGAGGACCCGGTAGTCCTCGATGACGCCGTCCCGGCGGATGACGATCTCGATGGACACGTGGTGGGTTCCGCGGAAGTCGGTCCCCAGGTTCGCGAGCCAGTTCTGGCCGATGCGCTTCTCCACCAGGCTGTACCAGGACTCCCCGAGACCGCTTCCGGGGCCGTTCCCCGGGCCGACCGACACGCCCGTCCCCCCGCCGGACCCGCCGCCGCTGCCCCCGCCGGTCCCGCCGCCCGAGGCCCCGGCCCCGCGGCCGATCCCCGACTTGGTCAGGTCATCCCCGCCGAAGCCGCCCTTCGCCTTGCGGACGCCCTCGGCCGTCTCGGCCGTCCCCTCGACGGGAAGCCGCTGGAAGGGGTAGACCGTTCGGTTGTCGGGGGAGAGGGTGAGCTTCTCGGGCACGGGCCGGGGCGCGGGCGCTTTCGGCTTGTCCTTCTCCGGTTTCGGCTTCCGGGTGTCGGTTTTCGGGGGCTTGACCGCCTCCTTCGCCAGGAAGTCGTCGGGACGGGGCGGCGCCTTGGTCTCCTTGACCGGCGGTTCCGGCCTGGCGGTCTCCGGCGCCGCTTCCGCGGCCGGTTTCACCGCCGCCGCCGGAGCGGCTTCCGGGACGAAGGCCGGCGCCTCCAGGGGTTTGAGGGGCGGCTTGGTGAAGTCGTCGCCCACGGGGAGGCCGCCGGTCAACTCGACGCCGATGGAATCCCCGAGGCCGCCGCCGCCCCCGCCGCCCGCGGCGTCGAGGACCGCGTCGGCCCGGGGCCTCCCCCCGAAGAGCGTGCTCAGGTAAGGCCAGAGGACCACCGCGGCGAAGACCAGGCCGTGCAGCGCCAGGGAGATCGCGAGGGTTCGCCGCGCCCGCCCCTGGTAGACGAGGGTCTCGTACCGGTAGGTCCGGGCTTCCGCGCTCATTTGACGCCTCCCCGGGGAAGCGGTTTGGTCACCACCTGGATCTTCGTGAACCCTCCGGCGTGCAGGGCGTCCATGACCTTCACCACCAGGGCGAAGGGCACCTCCCCGTCGGCCTGGAGGTAGACGGGAACGTCGCTCGAGCCCATCTCCCGCTTCAGGCGGTCCGCCACCTCGTGCAAGGCGGCCGGGCGGCTCATGACGAAAACCCCGCCCGCCTTCTCCACGGTCACCACCGCCTGGGAGCCGCCCCGGATCTCCTTGGCGCTGCGTGTCTGGGGAAGGTTCACCTCGATACCGGACTGGATCAGCGGCGCCGTGACCATGAAGATGATGAGCAGCACCAGCATCACGTCCACCAGGGGCGTGATGTTGATCTCCGCCAGCGACGACTGGGTCCGCCCTTCGGGCGAGGTGAAGGCCATGAGGAACCCTCCCTTCGGTTAGGTGAAATTACGCTCGATCAAGTTCACCAGTTCCGTGGAAAAATCGTCCATGATGGACGCCATGTGCCGGACGCGCGAAAGAAAGTGGTTGAAGAAGATCACCGCGGGGATGGCGGCGAAGAGCCCGAAGGCGGTGGCCACCAGGGCCTCGGAGATGCCGGGCGCCACGGCCTGGATGGTGGTGGTCTTCTCCTGCCCGAGGCCGTGGAAGGCGTTGATGATGCCCACCACCGTCCCGAAGAGCCCGATGAAAGGCGTGGCGGAGGCCGTGGTGGCCAGCCAGTTCAGGGAGCGCTCCAGGGCCGTCAGTTCCACGGCGCTGGACTTGCGCAGGGCGCGCTCCACGGAGTTGATGCTCTTGATGAGGTGGGCGGAGGTTCCCCCGTCCTCCAGGGCCGAGCGGACCCGGATCTGGGCGTTCATCTCGCTGAACCCCGCCAGGAAGATGCCGACCAGGGGGCTGTTCTTGTAGGCGCCGCTGGAGCGGTGGATGTCCGCCAGGGTGTGGCTCTCGTGGAAGACTCGGAGGAACTGGTTGGAGGCGCGCTCCACCCGGGAGAAGAGGGCGATCTTCCGCAGGATGATGGCCCAGGAGAGCACCGAGAAGGCCAGCAGGATCACGTAGACGGCCTGGGCCACCAGGCCGGAGTTCCGGATCAGCTCGAAAAAGCCGGAGGACGCCGCCGGGGGGATCGAGGCAAAGGGGATCGGCATGTCGCAAGTCTCCCGTCGTTCAGTTTACCGACGGATCATTATAGTCCCCCTTGCCTCTTTTTTCACCCCCGTTGTGGCGACGGCGGACGGAACGACGGTTTCCCTCGCCCGCTCACGGGATCGTGCAAACCAGGCGGAAGCCGATGGTGGCCAGGTCCGTCTGAGGGTCCTTGGCCTCGCGGTTGGCGGACCGGACCCGCTTCGCCTCGTCCAGGAAGCTCCCCCCCCGAACCACGCGATCCTCGCCGTTCGCGGGCCCCGAGTACCCGAACTGGCTCCCCTCGGGGTAGGGGGCGTAAACGTCCCAGCACCACTCCGCCACGTTGCCGTGGGTGTCCGCGATCAGCCAGTCGTTCGCGTAGCGGCTCCCCGACGGGTGGGTGGTGGCGCCGGCGTTGGCCGCGAACCAGGCGTGGTCCTCCAGGTTCGCGTACTTCCCGGGCGTGACCGGGTCGGCACAGTTCAGGAGGCTGTAGCCCGTAGCACCGCACGAGAAGGCGCCGGTGGTGCCCGCGCGGCACAGGTACTCCCACTCCCCCTCGGTGGGGAGGCGGAACCCCGGGGCGTTGAAGTCGCAGAGGATCGCCCCCGTGTTGTAATTGGCGGCGCTCACGGGGATCAGGAACAAGAAGTCCTTGTAGTAGCAGGGCCGCAGCCCGCTCGCCTTCGACAGCAGGTTCGCGAAGAGGACCGCCTCGTTCCAGGTGACCTTCTGAACCGGGTGCGAGTTGTCGCTGCCCGGGAAGTCGTAGCTGGGGTCCGCCGGCAGGGTCGGCTCGGCGGATTTGAGATACGCCCACATGGAACGGGTCACCTCGCGGGACATGGCCGCGAAGGAACGGGTCAAATGGTGTTCGAAGGCGATTTCGTCGCTCCCCTGGCACCCCTCGAAGGGCGCCGCCCCCTGCGTGAAGCTCCCCTTCCGGACGTAGCGCAAATCCCCCACGAAGACGTTGAAAAGTGGATCGCCCGAATCGTTGACCAGCCACGGGCGGGCGGTGAAGAAGAGGTGCCGGTCCCCCGCCGTGTTCCCCGTGATGTTGATGGGGGGCGGGATCAACTGGTCTGAATTCACCACCAAGGTGTCGATGTCGGCATAGGCCACCCCGCTGAAGATCCCGTCGGTCAAGCGGACGAACTTGCTGAACGGCGGGATCGTGAAGGACTCCGACGTGGCCACGGTCGCCCCGTTCTTCAACCCGGTGACCTGGACGTGGACCGCGGCGAACAGGGGGTTCACCAGGGCCAGACCGGTGTAGGAGAACCAGGGCCGGACGGAGTTGGGAAGCACCCATTCGTCCTTTCGCTCGTTGTCGAGGAAGAACTCGCAGACGCTGGCGGTTTCGCCGAACTGGTAGGAGGCCTTGACGATCAGGGTGCTCGCCGACTTCAGCAGGAGCGAACCCTCGTAACCGAGGTTCACGGAGGAAATTTCCTTCCACGACCGGGCGGAGACCGTGCTGGAGGAAGAGCCCTGCTCGTTCCCGGACTCGTCGTAGCGATCGTAGGTGAAGGTCGCGGTGGAGGTCCCCGGGTTGTAGACCTGCAGGCTCGTCTTCCAGCCCCCGGCGGCGGTGATGTGGGGGCACCACACGTAGGTGGAGTACGCCTCGGGGGAGCACTCCCCCCCGAACCCTTCCGGTTTCGCGGCCGCCGCGGCCACCAGGGGGCGCCCCGAGAAGAAGAGGTGGCGGTCCCCGGCGAAATTCCCGGTGATGCTGATGGGCGCGGGAATGGGCGTCTCCCCGGTCTCGAGGGTGAAGGTGTCCGCGTCGTCGTACCCCAACCCCTGGAAAATCTGGTCCGCCATGGTGACGTAGCGGTAGTGGGACCCGATGGCGTAGATGCTGTTGTTGGCGATGACCTGGCCGTTTTTCCACGCCTTCGCATGTTCCAGCACCATCGTCCCGTCCGTGGGGTTGACCATCGCCAGCCCGGTGTAGTCGAACCAGGGTCGGACCGCGTTGGGTAAAAGCCAGGAAGTGCCTTGATCGCTCTGGAGGTAGAATTCGCAGACGCTCGGCGAGTCCCCGAACTGGTAAGAAGCTTTCACCAGGAGGTTGTCCGACGAGACCACCCGGGCGGTCCCTTCCACGTTCAGGGCGGCGGACGGGACGGTGAACCAGGCGTGCTTGGGAATGCTCGCCAGATAGACGGCCCCTACCTGTTGTCCCCAGTTATCGTACTTGTAGAGATCGATCGCCGCACTCTGGTTGCCGCTGTTGAAAAGGGAGAGGCTCGTCTTCCAGCCCCCCGCGAACGTGACGTGGGAACACCACGCGTCCGTTCCCGCGGCGACGGGGACCGTCAGCGCCCCGCAAAAGAGGGCGAGGAAGGCGATTTGTCTGGTCACGGTTTTCATAGCACAGCACCTCCGTGGGTTGTCAGGGGCTCGCGCTCCCGCGGCGCTGCCCGGATCGACCCCCCTGCCCCGAAAACCGCCGGGGCTGGCCCGGCAGGTCCGCGGGGCCCGGGGGCCTCCTCGTTAACTTGGACGGACACCCCCCGGGGTTTCCCCCCACCGGTGATGAAAAAGAGTGCTCCCCTTCCCTTCCAGGGGCCTAAAAAGAGCCGCGCCCCGCCCCTCTCCCCCGGACCGAGGGGAGGGACAGGGCGCGGCCCGGCGTCAGAAGGCATCGATATGAATCCGGTACTGGGAATTGCTGTAGACGCTCGGGGTCCCCCGCACCACGACGTTGTACTCGGCGCCGCCCGCGGGGGTGGTCCAGACGATGGGCTCGGGGTCCCGGGAGGTCGAGGCGGTGTGGGAGACCAGGAGGGCGTTGCCGTCGGCGAAGCGCAGTTCCACCGTCAGCTCGTCGTAGCAGCCGATGTTCTTGCACAGCGGCGTGATCACGAAGGTCTTCCCCCCCGACAGGGCGATCCGGTAGTAGTCGACCTCTTCCCCCGCCGGGCACTTCAGCGACCCGTTGAGCTCGGCCGGGAGCATGTGGATCAGGTTCGCGTGGGTTGCGTCGTTGTTGGGCTCCTGTTTCTGAAAGTGGCTGTAACCGTCCGCGTTCTCGAACTCGAGGGGAAGGGTGGACAGGATGTTGTGGGACATCCGCAGGGCCACGGGGGCGACGTCGGTGTCGCTGGTGAGCAAGAGGTGGCCCCGGAAGGCGTTGCCGAAGTCCACGGTGGGGAAGATCTCCGTGACGAAGCGGGAGTAGTGGCCCTTCGGCGGGATGGCGACGTCCGCGGTCCCCTGGGAATCGCCCGTGCGGTTCATGAGCAGGAGATGGACGTTGGCCGTCCGGCCGTTGGGGTTGGCGATGGCCAGGCCGCAGTCGGTGTTGGAGACCACCAGGGGCTCGAACAAGCCCACGGTGACCGCCATGTTGAAGCCGGCGCCCGCCGGGGAGGACGGGACGCCCACGTCCCCGTCGATGACGGCATCGATGCCGGCCTCGTGGTAGGTGGTGAAACCCACCGACGTGGTGAGGGGATACTGGCCCTGCACGTGGGCCCAGCCCACCGCCAGGCCGCTGCCGCCGGCGATGGTCTTGAGGGTGACGGTCTCCCGGCCGGACAGGGTGAAGGTGAAGGTGGAGTGCGTCCCGTCGATGTCGTTGCGGTCGGGGCTGTCCAGCTGGACGCTCCAGGCGGTGCCGTTGTCCTTGTAAAACTTTATCGTCACCGTGTTCAGAGCGTTCTTGGTGTTGGTGAGGGTGAACCGGGTCATGTAGGTGGTGGGGCTGACGTACCCGCTGACGGCCTGGGGGAAGTAGTAGTCGGAGTAGCCCAGGGCGCTTCCGGCCAGGGCCAGGAGAAGGGCAAGGCCCAGGACGGCCTTCAGGGCGGGGTTGAAACGGCGGTACATGATTCCTCCTTGTTGGGGTGTTTTCGGTTTCCGCGAAGGCGTGGCCTTCACGACGCCGATTATGGGGAGGTTGGCCGGGGGAGTCACTACAAGGGCGTGCAGTCCCGCAAGGGGGGTGAAAAGGATTCGTGCCGCCCGCTCGCGTTGAGGGGATGCCGGCAGGATGCATGCGCTCCCCGGCGGCGGGCGTGGCCCGCGCGTCAGACCAGGGACTCCTTCAGGGCCTTGGCGACGGCTTCGCTCCGGGTGTGGACGTGGAGCTTCTCGTAGATGTTTCGCAGGTGGTAGTTGACGGCGTGGGTGGTGACCTTGAACCCGGCGGCAGCCGACTTGATGGAGTGCCCGTCCACCAGCATCCGGAGCAGGCGCGTCTCGTGGGGGGAGAGTTCGTACTCGGACTTGCGGGGCGGGGGGTTCTTCCGGAACAGCTCCATCACCCGCCGGGCGATCTCGGGGGACATGGGCGCCCCGCCGGAGAGGGCCTCCTGGATGTACTCCATCAGGCGCGCCGGCGGGGTCTTCTTCAACAGGTAACCGCTGGCGCCGGAGCAGATGGCCTGGAAGATCCGCTCGTCGTCGTCGTAGACGGTGAGCACCAGGAGCAGCATCCGCGGGTAGCGGTCCTTGAGGATCCGGATCCCCTCGATGCCGGACATGCCGGGGAGGCCGATGTCCACCAGCACCGCCTCGGGGACCTCCACGGGTCCCTGTTCCAGCCACCGGAGCGCCTCCTCCATGCTCCGGTACTTCCCGCAGCACTGGAAGCCCGGGGTGTTGGCAATGAGATAACCCAGGCCTTCCCGGATGGCGTTCTGGTCTTCGATGATGGCGATGTTGAGCACGGCGGCTTCTCCTTCGGTCGTGTGGGGCACCCTTCCGGCGCCCGCCCCCGGCGGGGCCGCGCAGGGTCCCGCCCCCGGTTTTCACTCTATCGTCACCGGCGTGGAAACGGACTGCACGATCATGTAGTCGCGGACCGACGGCGACGCCCGCCCGCACGGACCGTCGGGACCGCGAGCCGGACGGTCGTCCCCTCCCCGGGGCGGCTCCGGACCTCCAGCCGCCCGCCGGCCTCCTGCGCCCGTTTCCGGAGGTTTCGCAGGCCGTGCCCGTGGTCGTCGGACCTCCCTCCCGGATCGAATCCCCGGCCGTCGTCTCGGACTTCCAGTTCCAGCCGGTGGTGCCGCAGCGCGATCACGATCTCGACCCGTTCGGCCCCGGAGTGCTTCACGACATTGTGGAGGCACTCCTTGAACACCAGGAAGACCTGGCGGCGCACGTCGGCCCCCAGGGGGAGATCGCCGTCGGTGGCGGGGGCCTCGAAGCGATGCTCGATCCCGTCATCGCCGAAGAGGTCGTTGGCGAAGCGCCGCATGCGGTGGATCAGGTCGCTGAAACGGTCGCGGGCGGGGTTGATGGCCCAGACGATGTCGCTCATGGCGTCAACCAGGGACCGGGAGGTCTCGGTGACCTGGCCCAGGGTCTCGACGGCCGCGTCCGGGTCGGCGGGAAGCTTCCGGACCGCCACCTCGCTGAGGATGGCGATCTGGGAGAGGCTGGACCCGATATCGTCGTGGAGGTCGGTCGCGATCCGCGTCCGGACGCGCTCCATCTCCAGCCGGCGGGCGAGCCGCGCCCTGAGCGGGACGAAGATCAGGCCCCCGGCAGCCAGCACCGCGAGGGCGATGAACCACCACCGGCGCCACACGGGCGTGAGGACCCGGAACCCGACGACCGCGGGCCGGAGGCTGGCCGTTCCGTCCGCGTCCACGGCCTGGACCAGGAAACGGTAATCCCCCGGGCGGACGGACGGGAGTTCCAGGGTCCGCTGCTCGCCGAGGTTCCGCCAGCCGGGGTCCATCCCGTCGAGCCGGTATCGGTACCGGAGCGTTTCCCCGGAGAGGTTCCCGACCCCGGAGAAGTCGATGGCCACCGGGTCCCCGTCCGAGGGGACTTCGACGTCGAGGACCTCCCGCTGCCCGAAGGCGTTCAGGGGCCAGGCGACCCCGCCGACCCGCAGGCCGCGGATGAAGACCTCCGGCGGCACGGGAACACGGGGGACGTCCTCGACAAGCCTTGTCAGCCCCAGGAGGGCGCCAAACCAGAGATGGCCGGTCGCATCCCGGAACGCCACGTTCTGGAGGTTGCCCGCCAGGCCGTCCCGGGTGGTGAAGTGCTTGACGGCCCCCGTCCGGAGGTCCAGGCGATCGACGCCGCAGGTAGTCCCGATGTGGAACACCGGCCCCGGCCCTTCCGCCACGAAGCGGGTGTGATCGCTGCTCAGGCCGTCCCGGGTGGAGATGACCCTGAAAACGGGTGTCTCGGCGGCCGGGTCGTCGACCCGGACCACCCCGGAGCGGGAGGTCGTGACCCAGAGCCGGCCGCGGTGGTCCCGGAGGATCTGCTGGACGAAACCGAAGGGGGACCCGAGGAACCCCTTGCACCGGGTGGCGTGCCCTCCCCGGATGCGGTAAAGCCCTCCATGGTTGAGCCCGGCCCAGATGTTGCCGGAACCGTCCTCCGCCAGGGCCGTGACCATGGCCCGGAAATCGTAGCAGGTCACCTTCCCGTCCGAGGGGTGCAGGCAGGCGAGACGGGTCGGCTCGTCGTAGGTGCTGAGCCAGATGCCCCCGCGGGAGTCCTCGAAGATCGCGTACACGCGGTCACTGGGCAGGCCGTCCCGGCGGGTCCAGGTCCGGGCGGGTTTTCGCCCGTCGAGACCCCCGAACGCGGCGGAGGGAGGGTAGTACCAGACCCCGCGGCTGCCCGTGGCCAGCCACCACCCCCCCCGACGGTCCTGGAGCACCGACTGAGGGCCGGTCCAGCCGAACGTTTCCACCCCCGGGACCCGGACGCGGGAGAACCGTCTCCCGTCGAAAACAGCGAAAAACCGGTCCTGGACGCCGACCTGCAGGACCAGGTTCCCGCCGCGGTCCCCGGTGAGGGCCATGATGCGCCGGCCGTCGAGACCGTCGGTCTCGTCGAAGGTCTCGAAGCCCAGGCGCCCGATCCGGAGCGCACCCCCGTGGTCCGTCCCCGCCCAGACGTTGTGTTCGCGGTCTTCCGCCAGGGCGACGATCTCCGGGTCCGCCAGGCCCTGGGCGGCGCCGTAGGCCCGGACCTCGGGCCCCTCCCCGCCTCCGCCGAACGTCAGGCGCGCCAGGCCCAGGAAGGTCCCGACCCAGAGGCGGCCCGGGGCCACCCAGAGCAGGGCCTGGACCCGGTCCGAGGGCAGGCCGTCCCGCCGGGTGAACTGCCGGACCCGGACCTCCCCGGGGCCGTTCGGCAAATCCAGGCCGTAAAGCCCGTCCGCCGTGCCCACCCACAGGCTGCCGGCCGGCGACCACGCCAGGGTGAGGGGGACCCGGTCCTCGGCGCCCCGGAACGGCCCCACGACGGTGGTCCGCCCGTCCGGCGCCCGCCGGATGAGGCCGGAGCCCGACGCAATCCAGAGGTTGCCCATCGGGTCGAACAGGAGGTCGCGAACGGCGCAATAGTGAGAGAGGTCCCGCCGGAGGCCGACCTCGACTTCGCGGAGCCCGTCCCGTGACCCGGGCCGGCCGTACCGGAAAAGACCCCGGCCGGTCCCGCACCAGAACGCCCCGTCGGGGCCCTCCACGAACCGCAGGATGCCCAGGGGCCGGCCCGCCGCGTCCGTCGCCGGAAAAGACTCGAAGCGCGGGCCCCGGCCGGCGCCGGGGTCGGGACGGAAGCGGCCCAGGTGGGAGCCCGCGGCGGCCCAGAGGTCCCCGGACCGCGTCTCGAGGATGTCGGAGACGAACAGGCCGGGAAGACCGTCATCGGGGGTGTAGCGGGTGAAACCGTACCCGTCGTACCAGCACAGCCCCTCGCTGGTGCCGAACCAGAGATAACCGCGCGCGTCCATCCGGATGACGTTCACCTGGTCCATGGACAGCCCGTCGGCAAGGGTGTAGGTCTTTACGGGAAGCCGGGCGCCGGGCGCCGGCGACGACAGGGCCAGGACGGCCCACAGGACCGCGCCCGTTGTCAATAAGCGCTTTAGCGGCTGTGTTCTTGCCAGCATCTTGTCAATCCCGATGGCCTTCCCAGGCCGCTTTCCCGCGCGAAGTCCCGGGAAAAGCGCAGTCCCCTTAAATAAAAGCGTTGCCAAATCGCACAAGGTATTGAGCTCGATCTCTCGAAACGCCGGCCGGGAACGGAAGCTGCGGCTGAAGCGGTCTTCCTTGGCGATCTTGGCGCCTTGGCGAGGGCCGATCCATCTCCCGATCTCGCAAAGGCGCAAAGCTCGCAAAGAAAAACGCCGGCTTCTTCATTCGTCTGGTTCGTGGTTCAATTTCCGTTTATTCCGTGATTTCGTGGTTCGTTCCCGTCTCATCCGGGTCGATTTCGTCCCGACCGCCGATGTCCCGCCGTCTTCTAACCCGACTCGGCTTCGGGCCCCGGCCGTTCGCGATGCGGGGCGAGGGGCCGTGCATTCGCCGCAGGACGAAGCGGAAATCTAAACGGAATCCGCCCCAAAGGCAAGGGAAACCCGCAAAGCTCCCCTTCCCTGCGCCGAAGGTCTGCTGGTATAATCCGTCCGCGCCGGGCCCGCGACACCCCCGGCGGCCCCGGCCCCCGGCGTGGGGCCCGCGCGGCCCGCGGCGATCGTGCCGACTCGCTTGGGAGGCTTTCGCGTGATCCGTTACCTGCACATCCGCAACATCGCCGTGGTGGAAAACCTGGCGGTGGAGTTCGGGCCCGGTCTCAACGTCATCACCGGGGAGACCGGCTCCGGGAAATCGATCCTGGTGGACGCCCTGGGCCTGCTGCTGGGCCAGCGCGCCTCGGCGGACCTCATCCGGACCGGCGAGGCCAAGGCCCTGGTGGAGGGTGTCTTCGACATCCCCGCCGACGCGCCGCCGAAGGCCCTTCTCGAGGATCAAGGGATCGACTGGGACCCGGAAGGCCTCGTCGTCCGCCGGGAGATCGCCGCCGCGGGCGCCGGGAAGGTCCTGGTGAACGGCTCCCCCGTCAACGCCGCGTTCCTCAAGCGCGTGGGGGAGCACCTGGCGGAGATCCACGGGCAGAACGACACCCGCCTCCTCCTCCAGCCCCGGTACCACCTGGAACTCCTGGACGCCCGGCACGGCCGGTCCGGTCTGCTGGGGCGAGTCCGGGACCTGTCGCGGGCCCTCGCGGCCCTGGCGGACGAGCGGGAAGCCCTCGTCCGAGACGAGCACCAGCGTCTCCAGCGCCTCGACCTCCTGGACTACCAGGTGCGCGAGATCTCCGATGCCGCCCCCGCGCCGGGCGAGGACCAGGCCCTCCAGGACGAGCGCCGGGTGGCCGTGCACGCCGAGACGCTCCAGAAAACCGCCTCGGAAGGCCACGAGCAGCTCTTCGAGGACGAGAACGCCGTGACCGCCGTGGTGGACCGGGTCCTCCGCCGGGTGGAGGAAGCCGCGGGGATGGACGAGCGCCTCGCCCCCACCGCCGAACTGCTCCGCTCCGCCCTCTACCAGGTGGAGGACGCCGCCGGCCAGCTCCGGGACTACGCCCACCGCATCGAGTACTCCGAGGCGCGCCTGAACGAGATCGAGTCCCGCTTGTCGGTCCTCGACCGGCTCAAGCGCAAGTACGGGCCGGGCCTGGAGGACGTCCTGACCCACCTCCGGTCCGCCCGGGAGGAGCAGGAGCGCCTGGCGGGGTCCGACGCCCGCAGGGAGGAGATCGACCGGGAGAAGGCCCGACTCCGGGAGGAGTACCTCCAGGCGGCCCGCGAACTGGGCAAGGTCCGACGGGAGGCCGCCGCCGCCGTGGAGTCCGGCGTGCAGGCCCACCTGGCGGACCTCGCCATGGCCCGGACCGTCTTCAGGGTGGCGTTCACCCCCGAAGCGGACCCCGCGGCCGCGCCGCCGACCGGGCTCGAGGACGCCGAGTTCCTGGTCAGCCCCAACCCCGGTGAGGAGCCGCGCCCCCTGCGGAAGATCGCGTCGGGCGGCGAGCTGTCCCGCATCGCGCTGGCGCTGAAGCTGGTGCTCCACTCCGAACGGGACGCCGCCCTGGTCTTCGACGAGGTGGACGCCGGCGTGGGGGGGGCCACCGCCGCCCGCCTCGGCCGAAAACTCCGGGAGATCGCCGCCCTTCAACAGACTTTCTGCGTGACCCACGTCCCCCAGATCGCCGCGCGCGCCGGCCACCACTTCCAACTGGAGAAAGCTGTGGAAGGGGAACGCACCGTCGTCCGCATCCGGCCGCTGGAGAAGGCGGACCGGGTGGAGGAGATCGCCCGGATGCTGGGCGCCGAGACGGTCACCGAGCCCTCCCGCGACGCCGCCCGCCAGCTGCTGGAAGACCAAGTGTAACTTCAGAGCCGCGACCGTAAGGGAGCGGTCAACTCCCTCCCACACCCCGTCAGAGCCGCGACCGTAAGGGAGCGGTCAAATCCCCGCCCGCACCCCATCAAATCCGCAACCGCAAGGCAGCGGTCCACCTCCGGCCTCAACCGACCGAGACCACCCCTGTATTGAGGCTAAAAACGCTTTATCCAATATTTTCTTTCCTGGGGGATCTCAGGCATCCATCCGGCGCCCCGCCGGGGCGCGGGGGCGCAAAACCCGCCCTCTTCCGGCGGGAGCACCCCCTGCCGGGGGAACACCCGCCGGCTAATTTCCGCTGTCCCTTCGGGACAAAGAAATTTACCGGAAGGTGTTCCCCTTATCCCGAAGGGATAAAAGATATTAGCCGGCGGGTGCCCCGCCGGAGGCGGCGCTCCCGCCGGTACCGGGCCGTTTTGTTTCCCCCCTGGCGCCACGGAGGCGGCGCCGGAAATCACCGGCCCTGCCCTGCGGCGACCATCCCGTTCCTTTCGGGCCGCTTGGATCGCACCCGGGTCGTCCCGTGCCATTTTGTGACCATGACAAGCACGCAGGCCTTTTTCACCGCCCCGCCTGGCGCTCCTGGGATCCGGGCGAGGGCGCTTCCCCGGGATCGCCCACCTTTCCCCCGCTCCGGGCCTCCAGGTCCCTGACGTAATCGGGCGAGAGCCTGAAGCCCAGGCGCCGGGCGGCGCGAGCGCTGTTGAGGGCCTCCGGGTACTTCCCCTGCCTGAAGCAGGCCACGGACAGGTTGACGTGGAGCCCGGGCATGGAGGGGTCCTTGAACAGACCGACCCACAATTCCCTCTCGGCATCGACCGGCCGGTCCAGCAACAGGTAGGCGCCCCCCAGGTAGAGGTAGAAGAGGGCCGGGACCTCCACCTCGTTCTCCGGGACCGTCACGTTGAGGGTGGACTGCTCGTAGGTAATGTCCCCCTTGGTGGGGTACTGCTCGAAGAAAGCCTGCCAACCCAGTCTCGCCTCGCTCTGGTTCTTGGTGAAGACCGAGGTTGTATCCTTGGCGAACCCCTCCTGCCCCACGAAGTTCGAGCGCTGCGCCTCCGTCCCCATCCGCAGGGTGGCGTATTCCCCTTTCCCCCCCAGCGTGATGTGCCGAAAGTAGATGTTGTAGGCGTCCGGGATCCCCTGGTCCACCCGGGGCCCTCGCCCCGCCGTGGTGCACGTGGTCTTCCACACGTGGAAAAGCCGGAAGGCCTCCTTCGCCTTCAGGTACTCCTCCAGCGCCCCGGCGGGGTCCTTCCGGGCCATGCGGATTTTCCCCAGCTCCACGTGGGCGCCCGGCAGGAGCGGGCAGACCTCCAGGGCCTCCCGGAATCGCTTCTCCGCTTCCGGGAAATTGCGCTTTTCCGCTTCCTGGCAGCCGCTCTTGAACAGCGCCAGACCTTTCTTGAAGTTCCCGGGCTTGGTCGGCCCCGCCCCCGCAGGGGCGGTATCGGCGGCGTACACGGCCGGCAGGACCGTCAACGCCAGGATCATCACACCGCAGCAACGCACCTTGTTCAACAGTCCCGTGTTCATGGGATCCTCCTCCTCGCTTTTACCGTGGTTCCGCCGGCGGGATTCGTTCCCTCCCGCCTGACAGCCCCTCTTCCCGGCATTTCAATTTCACCTCTGCAACCGTCACCCGGCCTGCGGGTGTCCTCGCCCACCGATGAGCGGGTCAATCGGCCCCGGGCCCGCCCCGGGCCTGGAGGTCGGACAGGTATCCCGGCGGCGGGTCGTAACCCAACTGTCTCGCCGCCCGGCACGCGTTGGCGGCCCCCGGGTAATCGCCCTGCTTGAGGCGGGCCACCGACAGGTTCATGTAGAGTTCGGCCACGGACGGGTCCTTCGCGATGCCCACCATCAGTTCCCTTTCGGCGTCCGCCGGGCGGCCGAGGTGCAGGTAGGCGGCGCCCAGGTAGAGGTAGAACAACGCGGGGATCTCCGCTTCGCCTTCCGGGATGGCGATGGTTTCCGGGTTGAGCTTCGATTCCGGCAGGTCGGGGTACAGCTTGGCGAAGGCGGCCATCCCGAGCAGGGTTTCGCTGGGGTTTTTCTGAAAGCTGAAGACCCCCTTCTCCCTGGCGAACCCTTCCTGCCCGACGAAAGCGGGCGACTGGGCGTCAAGGCCCGTGCGATGCGTGGCAAAATCCCCCTTGCCGCCGTAGACCCGGTGCCGGAAGTAGAAATTCTGGGCGTCCGGGATCCCGAGGACGGTCCGGGCGCCCTTGCCGACCAGGGTGCAGTTCATCTTCCACTCCAGGAAGAGCCGGTAGGCCTCTTTCGCCTTCAGGTAGTGCTCGAGGGCCCCGGCGGGGTCCTTCCGGGCCATCCGGATCCTCCCCCGTTCCACGTGAGCCCCCGGGAGCAACGGACAGGTTTCCAGCGCCCGGGCAAAGAGCCTGTCCGCCTCGGGGAGGTTGCCCCTGACCGCCTCCCGGCAGCCCTGGTCGAACAGCGACAGGCCTTTCCTGAAGTTGCCGGGCTTGGCGGGGCCCCCGGCGGGCGGTGCGGCGTCGGCGGCGAAGGCTGCCGGGACCATCGCAAGGGCCAGGGTCATCCGGAACACGACGGCGGTGAGATTCGCTCGAGCAACGTTCATGGCTCCTCCTCCTTTCACCGGGCACTCCCGGGCTGACCCTCTCTGCAAAACCAGGCCCACCCGGTGCGAAGTCGCGGCCCCTGCCGCGGGACCCGCCCCGCGGCGGTCGCCGGACACGCCTCGCCGCCGAACGGGCTCTCTCTCACTGACGAGTGTACCGCGGCCGAAAGGCAAGGGGAACTGTGAAAAACGTCGGTTCGCCGCGGGGGAACCCGGCGAGTATTTCCCGTTTAACTCACAGATATCCGAGAGGTTGGAAATGAGTCTCCACGGAGACGCGCAAAGGGGTGGTAAAATCGTCCGCCCCCCGAAACCCGTTCGTTTATTTCGTGTATTTCGTGTTTTCCTCTCCGGTCGGTTTACGGAAGGGCCTGGGGGCGATCGCGTTCGTTCCGCGATTCAGAGGCGGGAGAACCGTTCCTTCAATTTCCGGCAGGTGGTTTCGAGGTCCTCGGGAAGGGTGCGGGTCTCACCCAGGACCCCGACGAGGTTGGTGTCGCCCACCCAGCGGGGGACGACGTGGAGATGGAGGTGATCCGCGACCCCGGCGCCGGCGCAGCGCCCAAGGTTCCAGCCGACGTTGAAGCCCTCGGGGTGGTAAACATCGACCAGGGCGCCCTGCAGGGCCCGGGCGAGGTCCATCATCTCCTGGGTCTCCGCGGGCTCCAGTTCGCCGAAGCCCGCGAAATGCCGGTAGGGGATGACCATGGCGTGGCCGGAGGTGTAGGGAAACCGGTTGAGAACGATGTAGTTTCGCTTTCCCCGGTGGACGATGAAGACCTCCTCATCCGCCCGACCGGGGAGTTCACAGAAAACACAACCGCCCTTACCGCCGTCGATCCCCGCGATGTACTGGTAACGCCAGGGGGTCCAGAGGTAATCCATGGGAACTCAGCGGTTGATGATCTCCTTGAGTTCCTTGCCGGGCTTGAAGTACGGGATCTTCTTCATGGGGACGTCCACGGAGTCGCCCGTCTTCGGGTTGCGGCCCTTGCGGGGCCCGCGGGTGCGGATCTTGAAGCTGCCGAAGCCTCGAAGCTCGACCTTGTCGCCCTGCTGAAGGGATTCCACGATGCTGTCGAGGACGGTCTGAACGACCACGACGGCGTCCTTCTTCCCGATGCTGACTTTCTGACACAGTTTGGTGACGATCTCGGCCTTGGTCATGTTCTCCTCCGATAAAGTCTTTTGAACAAAGCAAGAGTACCAGAAAAGAAAATCGGTGTCCATCAGTATTTTCAAAATCCCGTAAAAAGTCGCGGGAGGCCATCCCCCCGGGCCTTTCGCCTCTCCGGGTTTTCCGTCGAAAGCCACAAAAAATCGCTTGCCCGCTCCCCTCCTCTGTGGTAAAAAGGTCGTTCAATTTTTTCGGGCCGTACGCGCCGGCCCCGAGACGAGGAGCAAATGATGAAGAAAGGCATCCACCCCAAGTACGGAAAAGTCATGGTGACCTGCGCCTGCGGGAACACCTTCGAGACCCGGTCCACCAAGAACGAGATCAAGCTGGAGATCTGCTCCAACTGCCACCCCTTCTTCACCGGCAAGCAGAAGCTGGTGGACACCGCCGGGATGGTGGAGAAGTTCTCCCGCCGCTACGGCAAATTCGGGACCCCGAAAGAATCCAATTAGCGGTTCGGCAACGACATCCGGAGGGTTGACCCGCACGGCGCGGTCAACCCTCTCGCATTTTCAGCGGGACGGGGGGGGCGAGGCTCATGGCGAAGAAAGCGAAGATGGACGCGGACATCCTGGTGGGGGGCCAAGCCGTCCTGGAGGGCGTGATGATGCGCACCCCCAACACCTTCGCCGTGGCGGTCCGCCGCCCCGACGGCGAGATCGTCTTCAAGCGCGAGCGGGTCCCGCGGTGGACCGACCGCTGGCCCGTCCTCAAACTCCCCTTCGTGAGGGGCACGGCCATCCTCATTCAGTCCCTGGCCCTCGGCATCCGGGCCCTCAACTTCTCCGCCGAGGCCGCCCTGGAAACCCCCGCACCCGCCAAAACCGACACGCCGGCGACCGTCCCCGTCACCGTCGGGGCCCCCGCCCCCGAGCCCGCGAAGAAGAAGGGCAAGAAGGGCGAGAAGGCCATCCTGGCGGCCACCATGGTCTTTTCCCTGGCCCTGGCCATCGCGCTGTTCGTCTACCTGCCCTACTGGCTCAGCGCCCTGGTCACCCAGGCGACCCACGGCCCGGCCCCCGCCGCGACGGCGCCGGCGGCCCCCGCCCCGGCGGCCGGGAAGCCGGCCCCGGCCGCGGCGCCCGACGTGGTCCACGAGAACTGGCTCTTCTTCAACGTGGTGGACGGCGCAATCCGTCTGGCCATCTTCCTGGCCTACCTGCTCCTCATCTCCCGGATGAAGGACATCCACCGGGTCTTCCAGTACCACGGCGCGGAGCACAAGGTCGTCCACCTGTGGGAGGCCAAGGAAGAACTCACCGTCGAGAACGCCCGGAAGTACACCACCCTGCACCCCCGCTGCGGGACCAGTTTCCTCCTCTTCGTGATGGTGGTGGGCATCATCGTCTTCACCATCTTCCGCTTCGAGGCCCTGGTCTGGAAGATCCTCTCCCGGGTCCTCCTCCTGCCCCTGATCGCCGGGATCTCCTACGAGCTGATCCGGCTTTCGGCGCGCTTCCCCCGGAACTTCGTGTGCAAGGCCATGATGACGCCCGGCCTCTGCCTCCAGCGGATCACCACCAACCCCCCCACCGACGACATGCTGGAGGTCTCCCTGAAGTCCCTCCAGCACGCCCTGGCGCTCGAGGACGAGATCAAGGCGGAAAAGGCCGCCGCCTCCGCCGCCTGACAACCCCCGACATGAACCACGAATTACACGAACCACGCGAACAGTCGGAGGCGTTGACCCTCCGATCCGACCTGCAGCCTACAGCCTAAACCCCTACAGCCTTTTGAGAGGTCACGCATGAACATCAAGATCACAAAATTGACCGACGCCGAATTCAAGGCGAAGGACATCCGTTCCTGGCCCACCTGGACCAAGGACGTCTCGGAATTCGACTGGCACTACGACGAGCCCGAGCAGTGCTACTTCCTCGAGGGGAAGGTCGAGGTCACCGCCTGCGGCAAGACCTGGTCCTTCGGGAAGGGCGACTTCGTGGAGTTCCCCCGCGGCATGGACTGCCGGTGGAAGATCCTGGAGGGCGTCCGCAAGCACTACAACTTCGGGTGAGGGACCATGTTCGACAAGCTGGCCCGCATCGAGGCCCAGTACGAGGAACTGAAAGAGCGGATGGCGGACCCCGCCGTCGCCTCCGACCCCCGGGAGTACCGCAAGCACGCCCAGTCGCTCAAGGCCGTCGAGGAGCTGGCCGCCGGGTACCGCCGGTGGAAGGGGCTCCAGGGGGAGCTCGCCGGGGCCCGGGAACTGGCGGCCGCCGAGGAAGGCGACCTCAAGGACATGGCCCAGGAGGAGGTCGCCGCCCTGGAGGCGCGCATCGCCGACGAAGAGGCGTCCCTGAAGATCCTGCTGCTCCCCCGGGACCCCAACGACGAGAAGAACGTCATCCTGGAGATCCGTGCCGGCACCGGGGGCGACGAGGCCTCCCTCTTCGCCGCGGACCTGTTCCGGATGTACACCCGCTACGCCGAGCGCCGCGGCTGGAAGCTCTCCCTGGTCACCGCCCACGAGTCGGGTGTCGGGGGCTTCAAGGAAATCGTCGCCGAGATCGAGGGGGAGCGGGTCTTCTCCCGGCTCAAGCACGAGAGCGGCGTCCACCGCGTCCAGCGGGTCCCCGCCACCGAGGCCAGCGGCCGCATCCACACCTCCGCGGTCACCGTGGCCGTCCTCCCCGAGGCGGACGAGGTGGAGATCCAGGTCGACCCGAAGGACCTCCGCATCGACACCTTCTGCTCCTCGGGCCCCGGCGGACAGTCCGTCAACACCACCTACTCGGCGGTGCGCATCACCCACCTCCCCACGGGCCTCGTGGTGAGCTGCCAGGACGAGAAGAGCCAGATCAAGAACCGGGCCCGGGCCATGAAGGTCCTCCTCGCCCGTCTCTACGAGGCCGAGCAGGCGAAGCGGGACGAGGAGATCGCCCGCGACCGCAAGACCCAGGTGGGCTCCGGCGACCGGAGCGAGAAGATCCGCACCTACAATTTCCCCCAGAACCGCCTGACGGACCACCGCATCGGCCTGACCCTCCACCAGCTCGACCTGATCCTGGAGGGCGACCTCGACGGGGTCCTGGAAGCCCTGCTCACCCACTTCCAGGCCGAGCAGCTCCGCCGCGCTGCCGGCGGGGAATGATCGCCCCCTCGCCATGCGGCTGGCCCTGCTGACCACCACCACCACGGAGGAAGCCCTCTCGCCGGAACTCGAGCGCTTCGCCCGAACCGCCGAGGCGCGGGGGCACGCCTGCGCGGTGGTCCGCCACGGGGAGGTGTTCGTCTGCCTGGACGGGCGGGCCGGCGACGCCGCCGCGGAGGCCCCCCTGCTCACCCGGCTGCCCGGGGCGCTCATCGGCGGGCCCGGGGCGGAAGCCCTGGCCGCCGCCGACCTGGTGATCCCCAAGATCAGCCTCCGGCGCCAGTGCCGGGGCGACTTCTACCTGGTGGAGGCCCTGGACGCCGCCGGGGTCCGGTTCCTTCAGGACCTGGAGCCCCTGGAGATCTGCCGCAACAAGGTGACCTCCCTCCTGCGCCTCTCCGCCCGGGGGATCCCCGTCCCCCCCACCGTCGTCATCCGCCGGCCCGAGCACCTCGGGGCCGTCCCCCGGCTGCTGGGGGCCCCGCCCTGGGTGGTCAAGCCCTCCATGGGGTCGAAGGGGCGGGACGTGCTCCTCGCCCGGGACGAGGCTGCCCTCCGGGACGCGGTGGAGACCCTCTGGGCCGCCGACCGCCACGACATCGTCCTGGCCCAGCCCTTCCTGCAGCCTGCCGGCGCACCCCCCTGGGACCTTCGCGCCGTGGTGCTCCTCGGCCAGGTCGTCGGGGCCATGCGCCGCGAGGCGCCGCCCGGGGACTTCCGCTCGAACTTCTCCCTCGGCGCGAACGTCGCGTTCGTCGAACTGGAGCGGGAGCTGGAAATCCTGGC
Source organism: Acidobacteriota bacterium (assembly GCA_018001935.1). Taxonomy (NCBI): domain Bacteria; kingdom Pseudomonadati; phylum Acidobacteriota; species Acidobacteriota bacterium. Next base: position 27,031 of record JAGNHB010000020.1, on the reverse strand, counting down.
CCTGGACGCCGCCCGCGCCCTCTCGCTGAAACTGGCGGGGGTGGACATCCTGGTCGGCCGCGACGGCCCCGCCGTCCTGGAAGTCAACGCCAACCCCGGATGGGAGGGGATCGCCGGCGCCCTGCGCGCCGCCGGCAAAGACTTCCACGCCGCGTTCCTCCAGCGCCTCGAAGCGTTCTATCCCTGAAGAAAGGACAAAAGGACTTAAAGGACCAAAAGGACATAAACGACCCCACGAACCACGAACCCGAAGAGCCAAGAATTTAGTTCACGGCCGTCCTTTTCGTCCTTTGGGTCCTTTGGGTCCCTTGGTCCTTTCTCCCGGACACAGCCGGTGGGAAGCTGCCTGCATGGATCAAGCTATTCAAGCCCATCCAGATCATGATCATGGTCCCATAGGGGAACCCCTGGCCGGCCTCCGCCTCAGTCCCTCACCCGCAACGGCAGGCCGCGGCTTGCGTCATCCGCGGGGAGGGAGAGAAGGTACTGCCGGGAGGCCGCGGCCGTCTCCGGCGGGACCTCCCCCCGCCGGACCGCCTCGTCGAGGACGGCGATCAGATCACCGCGGGAGATCCCGGTGTAGAACGAGCTGTGAACCTTGGTGAAAAGCCTGGTACTCCCCCAGAGCCACGCGAACACGGACAGGGCCCCGAGTATGGCCAATCCTGCCGCCATCCGCCTCTTTCGCGGACTTCCCCACCGGTAGAGGATGGCCAGCACCAGGGCCGTGCCGAGGATCAGCCCGCCCGCCAGCTCCAGCCACGCCCGGGTCACCCGGTCATCGAGGCGGGCCTGCTGGTCCAGGCGGTCGCGGATGCGCAGCGAGACGAGCGAGAACGGTTGGGGCGGGACGGGCGCTTCGCCCCCCCGGGCCTGGAAGAACGCCGCGATCTCCGGCGGGAGCGGGTCGTCCGAGCGAATCGCCGCCGGGTCCCGGGGCGGGCTCCCGCCGACCCGGTAAAGGACCGGCAACCCGCTGGGATCCAGCCCCGGGGGAAGCGGCGGGAGCGGGGCGGAGTCGCTCCAGGGCACGAGAGCCCACGGGCCGACGGGCACGCCCAGCCGGTCCCGATAGAACGGACCGGGGTGAATACCGCCCCCCTGGCGTGGAGGAGAAGCCGACCAGAAAAACATCTCCTCCTGCAACAGGGGGTCTCGGCACGCCGCCCGTCTCTCCTTGGACAGCCAGGCCATCCAGTCGTCGAAGCTCGCGCCGTCACCCGCGCATTCCCGGAGGCTTACCGGCATCCGGCCGGTCCGTTTCGCGAAAATCCGGACCGACGCCGCCTTCAGGTACAGCTCGCAGCGGGACAGCGTGACGACCGACCGGCCGGCGTCCCGGTAGCGGTCGGCCGCCTCCGCCGCCTCCCGGCGGACCGCGCCGGCACGGTACGTCCAGAAGGCCGTGCAACCGAAGACCAGCACGATGAATACGGCATTATGGGCCCGCTGAAAAGCCATGAGGAAACCCCTCCTCCGGATGTCCGGTCGCCCCCATGTGGGAAGCCGCATACCAATACGTTCTGTTCCTTGATTTGTTCAAAAAGGGATACAGGGCACCCCTGATTGTTTCGCGGCTTCGCCCTGAATTCTGACATCCCGCAAAAAGTGATGACCCCGTAAAAAGCCGCGAAAGGGAGATTTCCTGCGAAGAAAACGAAGAGGCGCGAATTTATCACACGAATAATATCTATCAGTCTTTGATTTCTGATTCGCGTTCATTCGCGTGATTCGCGGGCAAAAATGACTTTTTGCGGGGGCGTCATCGTGGGGATGTCACGGTTCGATTGACCCCGGGTCCCGTTCGTGGGGTGGGGGTCGTTCGTGGTTTCCTTCCCCCATTTTTCCGTTCCGTTTCCGGTGCCGGATGAGGCATAATCCGCGCCGAAGCCCCACGGTGCAACAAGTCCGATCGCCGTGGTCGAAGGAGGGATCCATGAACCGAATCGCGACGACGCTCATCCTGCTGGCGCTCGCGCTCCTCGCGGCGCCGGCCGCCACCTACAACGTGGGGCCGGGGCGGCCCTACACGACGCTCCAGGACGTGGCCGGCCTGCTCAACCCGGGCGACCTGGTGCTGGTGGACGGCAACGCCACCTACCCGGGCGACCTGGTCTTCGAACGAGCGGGCGGGGCGGGAAACCCCATCACGATCCGCGGGGTCCGCGTGAGCGGGAACCGCCCCGTGATCTCGGGCGGGACCAACACCGTGACCTTCATGAGCCCCTGGCCCTACACCTCGGGCGCCGACCACTATGTCTTCGAGGGCTTCGAGGTGACGGCCGGCAGCTTCCGGGGGGTCTACCACCAGGCCGACGACCTGGTCCTGCGGGACGTGGTGGTCCACGACTGCCCGGCCCACGGCATCCTCGGGGCCGACCTCGGCTCCGGCTCGCTCCTCATGGAGTACTGCGAGGTCTACCGCTGCGGCAACGGCAGCTCCCAGCACCAGATCTACATGAGCACCGACGAGGGGAACCGCCCGGGGAGCGTCTTCCGCATGCAGTTCTGCTACCTCCACGAGGGGCTCGGCGGTAACAACGTCAAGTCCCGGGCGGAGCGCAACGAGATCTACTACAACTGGATCGAGGGCGGCTACTACCACGAGCTGGAGCTCATCGGCTCCGAGGAGTACCCCACGCCCACCGTCCGGGAGGACTCGGACGTGGTGGGGAACGTCTTCTGGAAGAAGACGAAACCGTCCGGGTCGGACAACTTCTTCTTCGTCACCCGCGTCGGCGGCGACGGGACGGGGGAGACCTTCGGCCGCTACCGCTTCGTCAACAACACCTTCCTGTGCGGCTCCGCGGCGGCGTTCCGGATCTTCGACGGGATCCAGAGCATCGAGATGCACAACAACGTCTTCTACCGCATCGACGGGACGGGCGTCCAGATCAAGCGGACGGTGGAAGCCAACTGGAGCGACGGCGAGCTGATCGCCGGGTCCAACAACTGGGTGCAGACGGGGTCCACCGAGATCCCGGTGCAGTGGACCGGCACCCTGACCGGCGCGGACCCGGGCTTTGTCGGCCTCGGTTCCAACGACCCGCGGCCCGCCGCCGGGAGCGTGCTCATCGACCACGGCGCCGGGAGCCTCTCCGGGCCGCCGGGGTTCCCCTTCCCCAACCCGCTCTTCCCGCCGGCCTGGCACCCGCCGCTGCACGCCTTCCAGGCCCCCGGGACGGCCGCACCGCGCCCGGTGGACGCAACCCTGGACATCGGCGCTTACGAGTATTACACCCGGCGCTTTCACCCCGACTTCAACCTGGACGGCAAGACCGACTTCCTCTGGCGCAGCGTGTCCACGGGCGACAACAGCGCCTGGCTGATGAACGGCGTGTCGATTTCCGGCTCGCCCCTCCCGCTCCCGGCCGTGGGAACGGGCTGGGAGATCGCGGGCGCCGCCGACTTCAACGCCGACGGCCGGACCGACATCCTCTGGCGAAACCCCTCCGCCGGCATCAACTCGGTGTGGTACCTGAGCGGGACCGCCGTCACCGCTCAGGCCGCCTTCCCCAGCGTGGGGGCGCCGTGGGCCCTCGCCGGCGTCGCCGACTTCAGCGGGGACGGGAACCCCGACCTGCTCTGGCGGAATTCCAGCACGGGCGACAACTCGGTCTGGGTCCTGAGCGGGACCACCGTCACCGGCTCCCTGCCCCTGGCGGCCGTGGGGACCGCCTGGACCGTCGCGGCCCTGGCCGACTTCTCCGGCGACGGGAAGACCGACATCCTCTGGCGGAACCCGTCGACGGGCGTCGATTCCGTCTGGGTGCTGGACGGGACGAGCTACACCGGTTCCCTCCCCTTCCCCACCGTGGGGACCGCCTGGGAGATCCAGGCCGCGGGCGACTTCTCCGGCGACGGGAAGGCGGACGTGGTGTGGCGGAACACCACCCCGGGCGCCGGCGACCTCTCCGCCTGGATCCTGAACGGGACGGCCGTGACCTCCACGACGCCGACCGTCCCGTCGGCGGTGTCGGACGTGAGCTGGGTGATTGTGAATTAGGCTGTGGGCTGTAGTCCCTACGAAGTAAGATCTTTGGCAAAATGAGCAAGATTTGAAATCGTCGGTGGGCTCCCACCGCTTTCAGAGCGGGGAAACCCGGTGCGGGGACGGAGGAGGGAATCCCGGCCGCGTCGTCCGGCATGCCCCGGGGCTAAAAGGCCCCGTTTGTGCCGATCCGGGTCCGGAATCGACGTATCCGGTCTCTCGCAAAGACGCCAGGACGCAAAGCCTCGCAAAGGAATCCCCCTTTTCCGGTTCCGGCTTTGCGAGGCTTGGCGTCTTTGCGCCTTTGCGAGAGGTAAAGACCGCCTGTTATTTTCTGGAGCGTCCGGATGATCCGTGTCCATCCGTGTTCATCCGTGGTTTCTCTCCGGTTTATCCGGGTTGGGCTGTAGGCTGTAGGTCCGGAGGGGTTCCCATCGGTATCGGTATCGGTATCGCAATCGGTATCGGTATCGCAATCGCAATCGCTCTCACTATCGCAATCGCAATCGCAATCGCTCTCGGTATCGCAATCGCAATCGGCATCGCAATCGCTCTCGGCATCGCATCCGTAGTCTGCAAAGCCTCTCTTCGAGCCATCGCCCCGAGGGCGATGGTATTGATCCGAGGATGTCGATCCTCGTTCGTGTGGTTCGTGGTTCAATTTCCGTATATTCCGTGTATTTCGTGGTTCCCCTTCCGGTTGGTGCATTTCGTGTATTCCGCGGTACCGTGGTGGCTCTCGGGGACATCCGGGTCGGGTGTTCAGATCTGGACTCCGGGAGACGGCAACGGAGTATCCAATTCATTGGATAATTCTCTTCAAATTTTTGAATCCGCAACTTTCGGCTTCCCCCCGGACTCCTGTTCAAGAGTCCGTTCAGGGTCCGGGGGGTCGTCGAACCCGGCTTACCGAGTCCCCGCCCGCTCAGGCCCCTTTTATTGGCACGCATTTTGCAATAAGTATTTAATTTCCTCATGGAGGGCCGTATGAGATTACGCATCGCGATCGGAATCATGACGATAATGTTCCTGTGCCTCTGGAGCATGGCCTGGAACAAGGACGACTGGGAGGAGGTCAACTTCGAGTTCAACTCCTCCGTCCTGGTCGACGGCTTCCCGTCCATGCTCCAGCTGGCGGACGCCCTGGGCGCCCACCCGGACTACCGCCTGGCGGTGGAGGGGCACTGTGACAGCCAGGGAACCAAGGCCTACAACGATTCGCTCGCCCTCAAGCGCGCGCAGGTCGTCCGGGACTTCCTGGTGAAATACGGGGCCCGCGCCGAGCAGATCGAGGTCGCCGGCAAGGGGTTCTCCGAGCCGAAAACCGAAAATTCCACCCCGGAGGGCCGCTTCCAGAACCGCCGCGTGGTCTTCTCCCTCTACGTGATGAAGGACGGGCGGCGCCAGGAGATCAAGGCCCTCTCCCCCATCAGCACGATCCTCAAGGAGATGGCGGACAACCCGCTGCTCAGGAGCCTCGACGAGGTGGGGAAAAAGCAGGACGGCATCATCAACCGCCTGGACGAACTGGGCAAGACCCTGGAGCGCCTGAAGGACCTGCAGGCCCAGCAGGCCCGGATGGCGGAGGAACTGACCGCCCTGTACCAGAAGCTCAAGGACATCGAGGCCCGGCCGGTCCCGGCCCCGCCCGCGCCCGTCCCGCCCCCCGCCCCGCAGGTGGCCGACGAAGGGCACCGGAAGCACGAGAAGGGCAAGACCCACGACTTCAGCCTCCTCGGCCTGAACGCCGGGGCGACCCGGGACGGCGAGTTCACCGGCACCATTTCCGGCCGCTACTTCCACACCGTCACGCCGAGCACCGCCCTGCAGGGCCAGGGTGAGTTCATGTACTTCCCCGACCGCGTCGAGGCCCAGGTGGACTTCGGCCTCGTCAAGCGGTTCCGGGCCTTCCAGCTGGGCGGCTTCGCCTCCTTCAAGCGCGTCCAGATGGACATGTTCGAGGACAGCGGCACCCTCGGCCAGGCGGCCGTGATCGGCGAGTACCTCTTCCGGCACGGCTCCGTGGGCTTCTACATGACCCACGCCATCAAGCGGGAAGCCGTCGTCGACCAACTGGTCGTCGGCCACAACCGCATGCTGGAAACTTACCTCCGGACTGCCGACCAGTACGGCGTCAACTTCCAGGTGGCCTTCCCCTGGGAGTCCTTCATCGAGGGGAACGTCGGCTGGATCGACCGCGGCGAACTCGACACCAAGCCCGGCGGGACCATCCGCTGGGTGAAACCCGTCTTCGAGAAGTGGAGCGTTTTCTTCGAGGCCGGCTGGAACGAGACCCTCGTGTCCGACGGCCAGACCTCGGCCCGCTTCGTCGCCGGGGTCCGCTACGGGCTCTGGAAGAAACCGGGCGGCGTCGAGCCGACCGCGGTGGAGCCCATGGACATCCCGCGGGTGCGCTACGACGTTCGGACCCGGGTGGTCCGGACCGGCAACGATGCCCCCATCGCCAACGCCGGCGGCGACCTGGTCAACGTCCAGGGCGGCACGATCACGCTGGACGGCACCGGGTCCTACGACCCGGACGGCGACCCCATCACCTACCTGTGGACCCAGATCCAGGGCCCGGCGGTGACCCTCACCGGCGCCGGAACCGCCACCCCGTCCTTCACCGCGGTGGTGGGCGTGGTCTACTCGTTCCGGCTGAAGGTCCAGGACCCGTTCGGCCTGTGGTCCACCGACGACGTTTCCATCTCCACGCGGGAGAACAAGGCGCCCGTGGCCAACGCGGGCGGCGACCGGGTGAACGAGGCCGCCGGCGTCATCCAGCTCAACGGCAGCGGCTCCTACGACCCGGACGGCGACGTCATCACCTTCCAGTGGACGCAGGTCTCCGGCCCGGCCGTCACGCTCACGGGCGCGGACACCGCCACCCCGTCCTTCACCGCCGCGGACGGCCAGGTCTACGTCTTCCGGCTCAAGGTCACCGATCCCTACGGCGCCTTCAGCAACGACGACGTCTCCATCTCCACCCGCCAGAACAACCCGCCCGTGGCCAACGCCGGGCCAGACCTCAGCAACATCCCGGCCGGGCTGGTGCAGCTCGACGGGAGCGCCTCCTACGACCCGGACGGCGACACCCTCACCTTCCTGTGGACCCAGACCATGGGCCCGGCGGTCACCCTGAGCGGCGCCAACACCGCCACCCCGTCCTTCACCGCCGACGTGGACCAGGTGTACGTCTTCAAGCTGAAGGTCACCGACGCCAAGGGCGCCTTCACCTTCGACGAAGTCTCCATCTCCACCGTCCAGAACCGGCCCCCGGTGGCCGTGGTCGGGCCGGACCTCTCCAACGTCCCGCCGGGGGCGGTGCAGCTCGACGGGAGCGCCTCCTACGACCCGGACGGCGACCCCCTCACCTTCCAGTGGACCCAGATCCTCGGGCCTTCGGTCGCCCTCACCGGCGCCGACACCGCCACCCCGTCCTTCACCGCCGAAGCCGGGAGGGTCTACGCGTTCCGCCTGAAGGTCACCGACAGCCACGGGCTCTTCGCCTACGCCGACGTCACGGTGTCCACGGTGACGGCCGTCAACACGCCCCCCGTGGCCTACGCCGGCCTCGACCAGGTCCTCCTGCTGCCGGTGCCCCTGGTCACGCTGGACGGGTCCGGGTCCTACGACCCGGACGGCGACCCCATCACCTACCAGTGGACCCAGGTAGACGGGCCGGCCGTCACGCTCAACAACGCGGACCAGGCCATGCCCACCTTCACCCCCACGGAGATCGCCACCTACGTGTTCTCCCTCCGCGTCTCCGACGGCCGCGGCGGGCTCGCCACCGACGTGGTGAGGATCTTCGTCTTCTGACCCCCGGTCGCTGACCGTTCACTTCCGCCCGGGCCCCGCGGCCCGGGCGTTTTTTTCGTTTGAATTTCATCTGGGCGTCAATATAATGATCTTCTTGCGGAAATCACACCCTGGAGGACATCATGGGGCGGACGTTTGAGGAAGTCGAAAGCCTGATCGCCGAGAGACAGATCCGGATGATCGATCTGAAGTGCGTGGACCTGAGGGGTCGCCTGCACCACATCTCGCTCCCCGTGGAGCGGTTCGTCCCGTCGATCCTTCACGACGGGGTCGGTTTCGACGGTTCGAGCTTCGGGTTCTCCAAGGTGGAGTCCAGCGACATGGTCATCACCCCGGACCTCGACACCGCCGTGGTGGACCCGTTCCGCGACATCCCCACCCTCAGCTTCTTCACGAAGATCCACCTGACCGACGACGTCCGGACCCGGTTTTCCCAGGACCCCCGCCGGATCGCCGAGAGCGCGGAGAAACAGCTGGCGGCCGAGGGCATCGCCGACAAGTCCCTATGGGGGCCCGAGTACGAGTTCTACATCTTCGGCAAGGTGGAGTACGACACCCGGACCAGCGCCTCCTACTACTACGTCCACCACGCGGAGGAGATCCACCACAACGCCTACCACGCGGCGAACCCCCAGGACCGCTTCGACGATTTCCGGGACACCGCCGTCCGGACCATGATGGACCTCGGCATCGACGTGAAGTACCACCACCACGAGGTGGGGGAGCGGGGGCAGCAGGAGATCGAGGTGATGTTCAACACCCTCCTCAACACCGCGGACCAGGCGATCCTCACCAAGTACATTCTCTTCAACCTGGCGGACATGAACGACCTTCACGTGACCTTCATGCCCAAGCCCCTCTTCCGGCAGGCCGGGAGCGGCTGGCACGTCCACCAGTACCTGACGAAGCGGGGGAAGAACGCGTTCTACGGCAAGGGGCAATACGGCAACATGAACCCCACCGGGCTGCACTACATCGGCGGCCTCCTGAAGCACGCGGGGGCGATCTCCGCCATCACCAACCCCAGCACGAACTCCTACAAGCGGCTGGTCCCGGGTTTCGAGGCCCCGGTCGCCGTGACCTTCGGCATGGCCAACCGGTCCAGCGCGATCCGGATCCCCTCCTACGTCTCGGACCCCCAGAAGACCCGCATGGAGTACCGCCCGCCGGACGCCACCGCCAACCCCTACCTGGCCCTGGCCGCCATGCTGATGGCCGGGATCGACGGGATCGTGAACAAGATCGACCCCGTCAAGGAAGGGTTCGGCCCCATCGACACCAACGTGTTCGACGAGTCCATGAAGGGCCGCTTCCGCTTCCTTCCGCGGGACCTCGACCAGGCGCTGGACGAACTGGAAGGGGACCACGCGTTCCTGCTCCGCGGCGGCGTCTTCTCCGAGGCCCTGATTCACCGCTGGATCGACGTCAAGCGGCAGGAACTCCGCGAGATCGCCACGATGCCGAACCCTTACGAGTACAAGCTCTACTTCGACCTGTGAGGAGGGCCGGGAGCACCGACGCCGATCCGCCGCCCGGATTCACCCTGTCTTGCCACGTGAGTGCCGATGACCACCGACACCCCCACCCCCCGGATCTCGATCCTGGTGTGCACGAGGAACCGCCCGGAAGACCTCAAAACCTGCGTGCGGACCATCCTGGAGAACCGCTTCACCGACTACGAACTGCTCGTTGTCGACCAGGGCGACGGCCGGGAGGTCGCCGATTTCCTGGCCGGCGTTCCGGACCCCCGGGTGCGGCACGTCCCGACCCCCACGCGGGGGCTCTCCCGCGCCCGCAACATCGGGATCGTCGAGTCCAGGGCGCCGATCATCGCTTTCACCGACGACGACTGCCTCTGTGACCCCGGCTGGGTCGGCGGGATCGTCCGCCTCTTCGACGAGCACCCGACGGTCCAGGGGGTGTACGGTCGGGTCCTCCCCCACGGCGACCGCTTCAAGGAAGGCCTGTTCTGCCACTGCCTCATCGACGACCCCGACGAGCGCCTGGTCCGGGGACGGGTCCCCCCTCACCAGAACCTGGGCCACGGCAACAACATGGCGTTCCGGCGGGAGCTGTTCCGCGCCATCGGGATCTACAACGTCCGGATGGGGGCCGGGACCCGCCTGAAGAGCGGCGAGGACACGGACCTCAGCTACCGGGCCCTGCGGGCGGGGGTGGAGGTCCTGTACTCCCCGGCGCCCCTGGTCTACCACAACAACTGGAACACCCTGGAGCAGGCCGGACGGATGGACTACGGCTACGTCCTGGGCTTCGTGTCCATCTTCGGCAAGTTCACCCTCAAGGGCGACGGCGTGGCGTTCCGCTGCCTGCGCCACCGGCTGGGGGAACTGCGCAAGGACTTCCGGGAGGCCGTCCGCTGGAAGAACCGCCGCCGCGCCTGGCAGACCGTGGGGAAGGTCCTGTACTTCTTCCCGGGGATGGTCGCCGCGCTCTACTTCCGCTTCGCGGGGGACCCGCGGTACCCGGCCACGCCGGCGGCCCGCCAGCGTATCCTCAAAGGCAAGTCCTGACCCCCGTGAACACCGGCAAACCCCTCCACATCTGCCTGGTCTCCGAAGAGTACCCCCCCGACACGGGGTGGGGCGGCATCGGCACCTACACCTACAACGTGGCGCGCGGCCTGGCGCTCATCGGTCACCGGGTGGAGATCGTCGCCGGGTGCCTCGACGCCGCCCGGGACTTCACGGAACACGGCATCCGGGTGCGCCGGATCGGCTTCGCCCCGCCGGGGAGCGGGCTCAAGCGGGCCGCCTGGCGCGCGTTCCAGGCGTGGACCCGGGACTTGCGCTACTTCCGCCGCAAACTCGAGTTCGCCCGGGCCGCCCTGGGGCTCTTCCGCCGCGTCCACGCCGAGGACCCCTTCGACGTGGTGGAAGCGGCCGAGTACGACGCCAACGCCTACTTCATCGCCCGGCGGCGCCTGGCCCCGCTGGTGGTGAAGATCCACACGCCGGTGCTCCTCAACACCCATCTCAACGCCCTGCCCGTGACCCGCGAGGTCCGGTGGTGCGACCGCCTGGAGCGATCCGAGGCCCGCCACGCCACGGTCCTCACCACCCCGAGCCGACGGATGGCCGAGCACGCCGAGAAATGGCTGCGCGGCCGACGGCCCGAGGTGGTGGCGAACCCCATCGACACGGCGGAATTCTCGCCCGCCCCCGAGGGCCAGCGGGCGGAGTACGACTTCTTCTACACCGGCCGCCTGGAGAAGCGAAAGGGGGTTCACCTGCTGCTGGAAGCCTTCCGGAAGGTCGCCCGGGACGTCCCCGGCACCCGCCTCGTGCTGGCCGGGCACGACACCCCCACCTTCCCGCTCGGCGGCAAGGCCCTCCACTTCATGGAGTTCGCCGAACATCAGGGCCTCCTCGAGGGGCTCGCGGACCGGGTCGTTTTCCTCGGGCGCGTGGATCGGCGGGAACTGCCGCACCACTACCGGCGGAGCCGGGTCTGCGTCTTCCCCTCGGAACGCTTCGAGAACTTCCCCTACTCCTGCCTGGAAGCCATGGCGTGCGGGCGGGCCGTCATCGTCAGCGACTCCGGCGGGATGACCGAGATGATGGAGGACGGCCGGAGCGGTCTCAAGGTGCCGGTGGGGTCCGTGGACGCCCTGGCCGGGGCCATGCTCCGCCTGGCGGCCTCCCCCGCCGAGGCGGAGGCCATGGGACGGGAGGCCCGGCTCCGGGTGGAAAGCCGCTACACGCTGGAGAGGGTCGCCCGCGAGACGGAGGCGGTGTATCGGAAGGCTGTAGGCCGTAGGCCGTAGGCTGTAGGCTGTTAGGCTGAAGGCTGTTAGGCTGAAGGTCCGGAGATCTTCCCTTCGGGGTCGCTATCGGAATCGCTATCGGAATCGGTATCGCTATCGGTATCGCTATCGGTATCGGAATCGGTATCGCTATCGCTATCGGTATCGGTATCGGTATCGCAGTCGCAATCGCAGTCGCAATCGCAATCGCAGTCGCCTTCGCTCTCCCAACCGCCATCCCATCGGCACCGAAGTCGAAGCCGCAACCGCATCGAAGCCTTCTTGCCGCCGCCCTCTTGCACCGCTTCGGCGGCCAGCGCGCCGGAAGGCCAAGCGGCAAACAGGGCGAGACCGTCTCCCGGCGTCCCGCGCTTTTCCGGCGCCGCCTCCGGGGCGCACGAGTCATCAAACGGTCCGCACCGGGATCGCCGGCCCCCTTGGCGACGGCGGTCCGCAACCCTCGATCTTCTCCCTTCCGGAGTGGAGTGCGGCGCGAAGACTGCCGGAGCGCCGCTTTGACCGCGCCGCGAAGGCTGCCGGAGCGGCGCGTCCCCAACGCGACCCATCCGCCTTCAATGAAACACAGGCGCGAAGGGACAGAGGGACCTGAAGGACCTACGCTATTCCCGGGACTTCGCCCGGCAACAGTGGCCTCGGAAGGCAACCGGAAACGACAACATGTTGGTGAGAACGCAGCCGCTAAAGCGCCTAAAGGACCAAAAGGACAGGCTGAGCCGGCGCGGAAGACGGCGCGGACGGGGCCTGCCACATTGAAACGCACGGGGTCGTCGCCCGCGGCCGGGCCTCACTCTCCCGGGGTCTCCGGTTCGAGCATCCGGAGGTCTTCCAGGATGATCCGGTAGTCCCCCTCCACCCGGTCGAGCAGCTCGAGGTTGAAGCGGAGCGCTTCCTGGGACGCCCGGCCGATTCCCGGCTCCCGGAGGAGCTGCTCGAAGCACTTCCGCGCCTTGGCGTAGTTCATGCGCCAGTAGGCCATCTCCCCTTCCTCGAAGAGGACCTGGTGCGCTTCCCGGACCCCCGCCGCGGCGCAGTCCCGGAGATCGTCGGGGAGCGTGCTGTCCTCCGCGACGGCCCGGTAGAGCCGCAGCGACTCGGACACGTTTCCCGCGGACGCTTCCACCCGGGCGAGGTGGTTGACGATGAAGCTCCTCTCCTCCCGCTCCAGGAGCGTGGTGTCGAGCAGTTCCCTCAGGACCGACCGGGCCTGGGCGTGCTGGCCGCTTCGGCAGGCCAGGGCGACGTAGGACGGCAGCCCGTCCAGGTCGACCGTCGACCCCGCCTGGGCAAAGTCAAATTCCCGGCCGCCCCTGGCCGCCTCCCGGGAAGGGGGCCGGCGGGGCAGCGGGACCGGCGTGTCGGCCGGCGGCCGTGCGCTGTTCCCGTTCGGGTGCGCCGGCCTTTCGACCGGATCACGTTCCGGTTGGGTTTCTCTCGGGCTCGAAGCAGCCCCGTTTGGGTTCAGCATACGGTTCTTCCTTTCCCTCGCCATGGGGACAACACCCTCCTCTTTCTCTCCCGGGACCGCGGAAACCCGCGATCGGCAGGGATCTCCCCGGGCCGGCGCCCGGAATCGCCCTTCGCCCTCAGCGAGCATTCATGATGTTCTCGGCCTCGGCCATGATTTTCATCCTCATGGTCTGCTGCTCGTTCGGCGACAACCGGAGACGTTCGAGTTGACGAAGCTTTTCCCGGCATTCAGCGGGAATGTCAATCTCACCCGACGTCACAGCCTTCAGGAATTCGACACTGGGCACATCGCCTCCGTTACCGGGGAATTTCCCCCCTCCGGCCCGCCGCCCCGACGAACTCGCCCCGGGCCCGATCCCACTCTGAAGGTCCGAACCGGAAAGGGACAGGACCGCGACGGGTTTCGGCTCCTCCCCCTTCTTTGGACTCCCCGAGCCGGCCTCCCCCTTTTCCGCCGGCTCACCGTCCCCGCTCTCCGTCGTCGATTCCGCATCCGTACCCGCTCCTTTCCCGTTCTCCTTCAGGTCCTTCGGGCCCTCCGGAGCTTTCGGGTCCACCGCGCCGGCCGCGGGGGGGGCTTCGCCGGTCTGCACGCTCTCGAAGACGTATTCCCCGTCGGAATTTTTCTTCAACTCGGGTTCGTTGGTTTTCTGCTGCTCGGCGCCCGCAGCGGACGCCGCCGTTTTCGTCGGAGTGGCCTTCTTCTTGCCGGCGGTCTTCTTTGTCCCGGCCCCCATCGCCAGGCCGAGGGCCATCAGTCCGACACCCACAAGAAACAGCGCTTTTTTCATTTTCCCCTCCTGTGCATCATGGCAAAAGGAAATTTTCTCCCGGAGACGCCACTTTTGTCAAGCGTAAACCTGCGGGGACGGCCACGAGAATCCCCGGGTGCGCTGCGCACCCCGTCGTGTTATAATCGAGCCCATTGACGACCGCTCACCTTACCAGGAGGAAACTTGGACACCCACCCTCCCCTCGCGAGCCCGCACGGTTCCCACCGGGAGCGGGAGAACTCGGTCTTCCTCAACTTCATCATCGACCTGGTCCTCATGCTCCCCGACCTGGCCGCGGCCATCATCTCCGGTTCCCTGACCCTCTGGTCGGACGTGATCAAGTGCATGAACGAGCTGACGGCCACTTTCCTTTCCTGGATCGTCATCCGGAAGATCGGCCGGGGCCGTCACCCGCACTACGATTACGGGCCCGGAAAACTGGAGAGCCTGGCCTGCATGGTGGTGGCCCTGATCATGGTGCTGTCGGTGGGCCTGGTCATCTTCAACGCCGTGATGCGGATCCTCAAGCCGGCCCCCCTCGAGCCCCTCGGCGTCTGGATGGGGGTCGTCTTCATGGCCGCCGGCATGGGCGTCAACGGGTGGCTCTGGCTGAAAAACTACCGCCTGGCCCGGACGGAGTATTCCCCCGTCATGGAGTCCCAGTGGCGCCTCTTCCGCGTCAAGACCCTCTCCGACGCGTCCGCCTTCGTCGCCCTGCTCGTCACGCTCCTTTTCGAGGGGCAACCCTGGGTCGACCACGTCGACGCCGCCGCCTCCCTGGTCATCGCCGTCTTCCTTTCCTACACGGTCATCGGGGTCCTGAGCCAGGCCGTCGACGACCTCCTCGACAAGACCATCGAGGAGTCCATGCAAATCGTCATCCTGAAGGAGCTGGTCGATTTCTTCGAGGAATACTGCTCCTTCGAGCGCATCCGCTCCCGGCGCGCCGGGCCCTCCGTCTACATCGAGATCCACCTGGGTTTCGACGGGACGAAAACCCTGTCCGAAGTCCAGGCGGTGATCGACCGCATCCGGGCCAACCTGGAAGGCAAGATCAGGGGAAGCCACGTCACGGTGATCCCCTCGGCGCGGTGAGTTTTCGAGGGCCCCGGCAGCCTCTCCCGGAACTCACTCCCCTTCCGCCTGGCGGGAGCGGCGGTGACGAACCGCCTCGACGACGATGGGCAGAACCGACAGGACGATGATGACCAGGATGACGAGGGTGAAGTTCTTCTGGACGATGGGGATGTTGCCGAAGAAGAACCCCGCCGCCGTAAAGGCCGCCACCCAGACGATGCCGCCGACCACGTTGTAGAGGATGAAGCGGGAGTAGGTCATGGCGCCCACCCCGGCCAGGAAGGGGGCGAAGGTGCGGACGATGGGGACGAAGCGGGCGTAGATGATGGTGAGGCCGCCGTAGCGCTCGAAGAAGGCGTGGGTCCGGTCCAGGTACTCCTTCTTCAGGATCTTCGCGTTCGGCTTGTGCAGGACCTTGGGGCCCAGGTACTTGCCGATGTGGAAGTTCACGGTGTCCCCCAGGATGGCCGCGGCGCTGAGGATCCCGAACAGGAGCCAGATGTCGATCACCCCGGTGGAGGCGAAGGCCCCGGCGGCGAAGAGGAGCGAGTCGCCGGGGAGGAAGGGGGTCACCACCAACCCGGTCTCGCAGAAGACGATCAGGAACAGGATGAGGTAGGTCCACGTGCCGTAGGCGGTGATGATGGCCTTCAGGTGTACGTCGATGTGCAGCACGAAGTCGATGAGGTCGGATATCCATCCCATGGGGCGGTCCTTTCAGCACAGAATGTCGGCGGGGCCCCGACCGGTCACCCCCGGCGGCATCCGAAACCCCGCTCGCGTGGTGCGTGGGATTGGCGGTGATGCCCGGCCGGCCCGGGGTCAGGGCGCCGCGGGCGCTTCCAGCCCGCCGAAGACCTCGCGCGCCGCGGCGATGCGTCGGTGGGCGGTCTGGTCGCGGTGAAGGGGGGTCAGGGAGACGTAGCCGTTGGAGACCGCCCAGAAATCCGTGTCGTCGGAGCTGTCCCAGGAACTCTCGTCCTCGCCGATCCAGTAGTATTTCTTCCCCCGCGGGTCGTCGTTCTCGTAGATGGAACTGCGGGCGAACTTCCCGCTCTGGCGGGTCACCTTCACGCCCTTCGGCGGGCGGGAGGGGAAGTTGACGTTGAGGAAGACCCCCTCGTTGAGGTTGGACGCCAGGTAGGCGGCGCAGATGCGTTCGGCCCAACGGGCGCAGCCGTCGAAATCCATGGGGGTCGCGAACGCCAGGGAGAAGGCCGCGGACCGGATGCCGTACATGGAACCTTCCCGGGCGGCCGCCACCGTCCCCGAGTACGAGACGTCATCCCCCAGGTTGGCCCCGGCATTGATGCCGGAAATCACCATGTCGGGCCGGTCGCTCAAGATCTTGTTCATCGCGACGAGAACGCAGTCTGCCGGTGTGCCGCCCACGGCCCAGACCCCCTCCTCGATCTTGTCGATCCGCAGGGGGGAGTGAAGGGTCAACCCGTGGCTCACGGCGCTCTTCTCCTCGGAAGGCGCCACCACCACCACGCGCCCGAGGGGGCGCAGGGCGCCGCGGAGGGCCTTGATTCCCGGGGCGCGGTAACCGTCGTCGTTGGTGAGCAGGATGAGGGGCATGGCGTTTGACAAAAAAAATGGTCGGGACGAGTGGATTTGAACCACCGACCACACGCACCCCAAGCGTGTGCGCTACCAGGCTGCGCTACGTCCCGACCGAAGAAGCTTCAAAAAACGTTATTCAAAAAACGACTCGCAAGACGGGCGATTTAACCACAACCCCCCCCCCGCGTCAAGCGTTTTTTCGGCGCTCAGTGCAACAGTTCCCACGTGACGATCTGGCCCAGGACGCTCGCCAGGACGACGTACTTGCCGTTGGAATAGCGACCGTGCTTGTACCGCTTGTAGTAGCCGTCCTCGTACCCCCGGCGGAACCCCTCGCGGAAGTAGTAGTTGTAGTCGTCCCGGCTGATGTAGTAACCCTGGTAGCCGTAGTTGGCGTCCCGGTAGGCGAAACAGCCCTCGAGGTCGAAGCGCCAGCGGTCCTCGCGGTCGGCCCTGCCGGCCCGGTACCCTTCCTCGTAGCCGCGGCGGACGGCGTCCTGAAGGTACCCGACCCCGTACTGGTTCGTCTCGTAGTACTGACCGCCCCGGCGGTATCGGCGGTCATAGGGCGTCCGGTAGAAGGGGTCTTTCTCCCAGTGCCGGGGCTTCCCCTGGGTGGCCAGGTTCACCAGCCACTGGAGCTGTTGCTCGTAGCGTTGCTGGTAGCGGTAGTGGGACATCCGCTTCTCCTTCTGGAGCTGCTGGCGGTACTGCTGTTCGAAGGACCGTTGCTGGTCGAGGTGATGGCGGTACTGCTTGACGTACTCTTCCTGGTGGACGTAGTCGGGCCGCCGCGGCGGAGCCGGCGGGCGAGGGGCCGGAGGAGGCTGGTGGGCCTGGGGCGGGGCGGGCGGGTGAGGGGCCGTGGGCGGCTGGTGGGCCTGCGGCGGGGCCGGCGGCCTGGGCGGTTTCGACCCGTGGTAAGGGGTGTCCGGCGGCGGAGGCGGAGGCGGCGGTTGCCGGCGGCCCTCGGTCCGGTCATCAGGCGACTTTTTGTTTCCCCGGGACTTGCTTTCCGGTGGCGGTTCGACGCTCCCCGACTTCGAACCCTTGGACGGCGGGTAGGTGCGGGTCGGCGGCGGCGGAGGCGGGGGCGGCGGGTTGCCCTGGGGCTGGTAACGGGACGACGGCGGCTGCTGGCCCCGGGATTTGCTGTCCGGCGGCGGCGTGTAGGTGCGGGGCGGGGAAGACGGGGGCGGGGGCGGCGGGTTGCCCTGGGGTTGGTAGCGGGACGACGGCGGCTGCTGGCCGCGGGATTTGCCGTCCGGCGGAGGCTGATACCCTTGGGACCTGGAGTCCGGCGACGGTTTGCTGCCGGCCGATTGCGGCTGGTCCGGCGACGGCTTCGAGGACGACTGCTGTTTCTGGGCCTCCCGGGTCTTCGGGTCGACCGTTTTGGACTTGTCGGTCGGGGGCTCGGGCCGTGCGGCCGCCAGGCCGCATGCCGCGAGGAGCCCCGCCGAGAAGAGAACGAACATCAGAAAACGTTTGCCTGGATACATGATTTTGACCTCCCGGGGTAGTGTGGCGGTCCCGGCTCACGTGGCGCGTGCCGGGTCTCGGGGTTCATACTCTCATTGTACGCCCCTTTTACTTTAGATGAATTAATTTCTGTTTCGTTCACCCGCCCCGGCCGGTTTTCCCCTTTCGCCCGCGTCCGACCTGGGCTATAATCCGGTTGTTTGAGGGATTTTGCGCCGACGAAGAGCCCTGAGCCGTCCCGCTTCCGGAGGGAATATTCATGCGCTGCGACCTGCACATCCACACCGTCGTCTCCGACGGGTACCTCAACCCCGGCGAGATCCTCGAGGCCGCCGAACGCCTCGGCCTGGAGCGGATCTCCATCACCGACCACGACACGCTGGGCGTCTACTCCGTCTACGGTTGCGACCTGGTGGCGGAGGCCGCGTCCCGGGGGATCGAACTCGTCCCCGGGATCGAACTGGACAGCCTCTTCGACGACGTCGAGGTTCACCTCCTGGGGTACGGCCTGGACCCGGCGGACCCCGCCATGAACCAGCGCCTGGAGGAGATCCGGGTGAGACGCGAAGCCCGGATCCGCGAACAGCTCCTCCAGGTGAACGCGGCGCTCGGCCCCCCCTTCCTCCGTGAGGACGACATCTTCACCCCCCAGCGACGGACCTACATGAAGCCTCACATCCTCCGCCTCCTGCTGGCCCGCAAGCGCTTCGCCGACTACAAGGCGGCCTCCGCCTGGTTCCGCGACACCGTGCACGCGAGTGTCCAGGTGCCGAAGTTCCCCGTGGAGGCGGTGATCCGCTGGGTCATCGACGCGGGCGGGAAGGCCGTCCTGGCCCACCCGGGATACTACATGCTCCAGCACGGCCTCGCCCTCGAGACGATCCTGGACCGCCTCGTCCCTGCCGGCCTCACCGGGGTCGAGACCGAGTACCGCTACCGGTTCACGTCCCCCCACTTCCCGGACCTCGACTCCGAGCGGCGGATGGTGGATCGCATCCGCGAGATCGCCCTGGCGCGCGGCCTCGAGGAAACCCGGGGGAGCGACGCCCATTCCATGAAAGACCTGGAGGACTTCAATGCGCAGTAGGATCGGGGCCCTGGCGCTTGCCCTCGCTGCCCTGTGCAGCTTCGCCCCCCCGCAGAAGCCGGCCAAGGGGGAGACCCCCAGGGCGGCCCCCGGCACCACGGTCACGGTGGAGATCCCCGCGGTGTCGGTGAACGTGGTGGTCACCGACCCGAAGGGGAACCTCATCACCGGGCTTTCCCGGGAGCATTTCAAGCTCTTCGACGAGGGGGTCGAGCAGGAGATCACCAACTTCTTCCCGGACAAGTCGGCGGTGAGCGTGGTCCTCCTGATGGAATCCAGCCGCATCATCACCAGCCTGGAAACCGATTTCTGGGACGCGGTGGACGATTTCGCGCGCTTCCTCCGCCCCGACGACTTCTGCGCCCTCGTCACCTTCGACAACCGGCCCCGCATCGCCGTCGACTTCACCCAGGACAAGAACGAGGTGGTCAAGGAAGCCCGAAGCCGCATTTTCTTCAAGGGGTTTCGCGACAGCTGCCTCTCCGACGCCGTGATCTTCGTCCTGGACCGCATGAAGGAGGTCCAGGGGAAGAAGGCCGTGGTCCTCCTCTCCACCGGTCTCGACACCTTCAGCCGCGCCACCTACAACCAGGCGCTCGAGCGGGCCGCCGCCGCCGACACCGTGATCTACGCCCTCTCCATGGGCCAGCTGACCCGGGCGGTCAACGACATGCGCTACTCCGACGAGTTCCGGGCGGAACTGAACATGGCGGACCTCCGGCTGAAGTCCTTCGCCCGGAAGACCGGCGGGGAGGCCTTCATGCCCAAGTTCGTCACGGAGTACCCCTCCATCTTCCGGATCATCAACCTGCTGATCCGCCACCAGTACACCCTCGCCTTCCAGCCGACCGGGGTGAAGGCCGACGGGAAATTTCACAAGATCCGGGTGGAGGTGGCGGCCGACATCGACAACGACGGGAAGCCCGACAAGCTCAAGGCGGTCTGCCGCGAGGGCTACCGGGCGCCCAAGTGAACGGTGGAGAACCTGGTGCCGCCCCCCCTTCCCCTCCTCGATGACGTCGAAGGCGTCCTGTCGGTCTCGGAACTGACCGGGCGGATCCGCGCCGTCCTGGAGGACGGCTTCCACCGGGTCCGCATCCGGGGGGAGATCTCCAATTTCACGGCGCCGTCGTCCGGGCACTTCTACTTCACCCTCAAGGACGCCCGCTCGCAGGTCCGAGCCGTCTGCTTCCGGGGCAGCCAGCGGAACCTCCCCATGCGCCCCCGCGACGGGATGGAGGTGGTGGCCGGCGGCCGGGTCTCCGTCTACGAACCCCGGGGCGAGTACCAGCTCATCGTGGAGGAGATGGTCGAGTCGGGCCTTGGCCGGCTGATGGCGGCCTTCGAACGACTGAAGGAGAAACTCCAGCGTGAGGGCCTTTTCGATCCGGCCCGCAAGAAGCCCCTCCCCCTGCTCCCCGCCCGCGTGGGGGTGGTGACCTCCCCCACCGGCGCGGCCGTCCGGGACATCCTCCAGATCCTCCATCGGCGCAACAGCACCGTCGACGTGGTCGTCTGGCCCGCCAAGGTCCAGGGGGAGGGCGCCGCCGGGGACATCGCCGAGGGGATCGCCCACTTCAACCGCGCCGGCGGCGTGGACGTGCTCATCGTCGGGCGCGGCGGGGGCAGCCTGGAGGACCTCTGGCCCTTCAACGAGGAGACCGTGGCCCGGGCCGTCTTCGCCAGCGCCATCCCGGTCATCTCCGCGGTGGGGCACGAGATCGACTTCACCATCTGCGATTTCGTGGCGGACCTTCGCGCGCCCACCCCGTCCGCCGCCGCGGAGATGGTGGCCGGCGCCGCGGAGGAGCTGCGCCACCGGGTGGAGGGCTTCCGCCAGGCCCTGGCCGCCGCGCTTCGGCAAGGCCTGGCCCGGCAGCGGCACGGCTTCGAGATGCTCGCCCGCAGCCCCGGCTTCGTCGGGTTCCCCCACCGGCTGCAGGCCCTTTCCCAGTGGGTGGACGACCTGGCGGGCCGGCTTCCCCTGCACGTCCGTCGCCGGGTTGACGCCCACGGGCGGCGGGTCCTGGAAGCCGCCCACCGTCTGGGCGCCCTCAACCCCGTCCGTCGCCTGGAAGCGGACCGCCTCCGGCTGGAAAACCTCCGCGAACGCCTGGGGAGCGCCGTCCGCCGCCGCCTGGACGAGCGCGCCGCCGCCCTGGGCGCGGCCGTGGCGAGAAGCGCGGCGATGGACCCCCGCGCCGTCCTGGGCCGGGGCTACGCCATCTGCCTCGACGCGGAGGGGAAATCGGTGCGGTCGTGGCGGCAGGCGCCCGCCGGCGCCCGGGTCGGCGTCCTCCTGGGGGAAGGCCGTCTCGGCTGCGTTGTGAATGAATCAACCCCCTCGGAGGGCTTTTGACGAACCTATCGGTATCGGTATCGGTATCGGTATCGCAATCGCTATCGCCATCGGTATCGCTGTCGCCATCGATATCGCAATCGCCATCGCAATCGCAATCGCTGCTACCCCCATCGCCCCCGCCCCCGCCATCGCCCCCCCTTTCGCTTTCGAACCCGTCAACGCCTTGTAGGTTCGTTCCCGCCCCCCCGGCCACGCAGGCCCCGGGGCAACCTTCCGCCCGGGGGGTGATCCCGATGGCGAGGGCGATGCCGAGGGAGATGGCGATGGGGATGGGGATACCGACGGCAATGGCGTTCCTGAGTGCCAGGGCCATACCGGCGGCGAGGATGACGCGGACAGCGACGGCGATACCGATTGCGATACCGATACCGATTCCGATTGCGATTGCGACACCGATAGCGATTGCGATACCGATACCGATACCGATGCCGATGCCGATACCGATATCGACGGTCGCAGGGGCGGCGGGGAAGGATGCCGAGGATAACATGAATGCTGCGTTCGGAGAGAGAGCATGAAAAAAGAAAAAGAACAGCCCAAGGACTTCGAGAGCGCCCTGGCGAGCCTGGAAACCCGGGTCAGGCAGCTCGAGGCGGGGGACCTGCCGCTGGAGGAATCCCTGAAGGTCTTCGAGGAGGGGATGGCCGAGGCCGCCTTCTGCCGGAAAAAACTCGAAGAGGCGGAGCAGAAGGTGGAGATCCTGCTCAAAGGCAAGGACGGCACGGTCCGCCGGGAGCCTTTCCCGGCAAGCGGCGTCCCCCCCGTGATCACCCCCTCCCCCGACCTGCTGGTGGCCGACGACGACGTCCCGTTCTAGCCCGACTTCCCGGGTTGCCCGGAGGGGCGAGGGCAACTCTCGGGAAAGAACGCGACGGGAAGCGGGGAGACTCCCCCCCCCACCCACCCGAGACCAGCGCCGCTTCCTCCCCTCCCCCGGGCGCCTGGCTTTTCACGAGGGCCCTGAAGCGGGGTCAGCCCCGCCGGCGGGAGGGGGATCTTTCGCCCCGCGTCTGCGCGTTCCCCGCGGTCGCTGATGGAGACGGCACTCTACCGGATCGGCGCCTCCGGTTCCGGTTGCGGCTCAACCTCCGCCGGCTTCGAGGGGGCGCCGTCGCCCTCGCGGTTGAAGTTGACGAGGTTGAGGGTCTTCCAGCCCAGGCCCACGGCGCCGGGGGACATGTTGCCGACGTAGCCGGCCTCGGTGACGAACCACACCGAGAGGTCCCCGGTCAGCATGTAGCGCCAGAGGATGTCGGCCTTGCCGTCGCCGCCGAAGTCGCCGATCCCCTTCACCACCCAGTCCAGGTCGCTGATGCCGCCGACGAAGGCGGTCCCCTTCAGGCCCGTCTCGTCGATGAACCACAGGGACATCGTCCCCGAGGCGTTGTGGCGCCAGAAGATGTCCGCGCGGCCGTCCAGGTCGGCATCGCCGAAGCCGACGATCTTCCACGACGGGTCCACGGAGCCGGGGGACATGTTCCCGGCGTAACCGGTCTCCGTCACGAACCAGACCGACATGTCGCCGGTGAGCAGGTGCCGCCAGAAGATGTCGGCCTTGCCGTCGCCGTTGAAGTCGTCCACGCCCAGGACGCGCCAGTCGAGGTTGCCGATGCCGCCGACGAAGCCCGGCACCCGGGAGGCGCCCTCGCAGGTGAACCACACCGACATGATCCCCGAGGCGTCGTTGCGCCAGAAGATGTCGGCCCGGCCGTCCAGGTCGGCGTCGCCCACCCCCACGATCTTCCAGGAGGGGTCCACGTTGCCCAGGGAGTAGCCGCGCAGGACGCCGCCGCCGGTCCCGTCCACCAGCCAGACGGCCAGGTCGCCGGTGTCGGTCTTCCGCCAGAGCACGTCGGAAACGCCGTCGCCGTTGAAGTCGCTCACACCGGCCACCTGCCAGCTCGGGTCGGCGATGGCGCCCAAGGTGCCGGTACCCGCGAGCCCCGCGGCGTCGAGGTACCAGGCGGAGACGGTGCCGTCGGCGTCGGCTTGCCAGAGGATGTCGCTGTTGCCGTCCCCGTTGAAGTCGAAGGGGGCGGTGGAGGCGGACTGCCGGATCGTCGCCCAGCAGGTGTGGGAATCCGCCGTCCCGCAGGAGCCGCTGACGCGCAGCCAGTACGGCGTGGACTGGCTCAGCGCCGGGGTGGTCCAGGCGGGGGAATCGGTCCCCACGGGCGTGGCGGTGTCCCCGGTCTCCCCCTGGTACCACTGGTAATGCAACCCGGCCCCCGCGGCGCCCGCCGTGAAGGTGACGGTCTGGCCGGTGTCGAGGGTCTGGCAGCGCGGTTCGACGCTCAGGGCGGTCAGGGCGTCCACCGTGACGGGGTGCTCCGGCGAGGTGCCGGGGCAGCCGTCGGCGTTGGTCACGGTGACCGTGTAACTCGTCAGCGTCGTCGGGCTCACGGTGATGGTCTGCGTGGTCGCCCCCGTGGACCAGGCATAGGACGCGAAGCCCGCCCCGGTGTCCAGGGTGACGGAACTCCCGGCGCAGACCGAGGTCGGGCCGCTGATCACCGGGGCGGGCGCCGGGTTCACCGTCACGGTGTGGACGGGGGAGGCCCCGACGCACCCGGACCCGTTGGTCACGGTGACGGTGTAGCCGGTGGTCGCGGAGGGTGAAACCGTTACGGTCCGCGTGGTCGCGCCCGTCGACCAGGCGTAGGACGCGTAGCCCGCGCCGGCATCGAGGGTCACCGGGGCGCCCGCGCAAGTGGCGGCCGGGCCCGTGATCACCGGGGCGGGCAGCGGGTTCACCGTCACCACGTGGATCGGGGAGGTCCCGGTGCACCCGGCGGCGGTGGTCACCGTCACCGTGTAGCCGGCCGGGGCGGCCGGGCTCACGGAAATCGTGCGGGTTGCGGCCCCCGTGGACCAGGCGTAGGCGGCGTAGCCCTCGCCCGCGTCCAGGGTGGCCGAGGCGCCGGCGCACACCGCCGTCGGGCCCGAGATGAGCAGGGCGGGGAGCGGGTTCACCGTCACGGTGTGAAGGGGGGAGGTCCCCGTGCACCCCTTGTCGCTGGTCACCGTCACGGTGTAGTCCGTGGTGGTCGCCGGACTCACCTGGACGGTCTGCGTGGTCGCCCCCGTGGACCAGGCGTAAGACGCATACCCCGCCCCGGCGTCCAGGGTCGCGGACCCGCCGGCGCACACCGCGGCCGGGCCGGTGACAGCCGGGGTCGGGAGCGGGTTGACGGTCACGGTGTGGGCCGGGGAGGTCCCCGCCCGTCCGGTGCCGTCCGTCACGCTCACCGTGTAGTAAGCGGTCGCCGCCGGGCTGACCGTGACGGACTGCGTGGCGGCGCCCGTGGACCAGAGGTACGAGGCAAAGCCCGCCCCGGCGTCCAGGGTCACCGAGCCGCCGGCGCACACGTCCGCGGGCCCGGTGATCTTCGGCCGGGGCGCGGGGTCGATCTTCGCCCGGGTCATGTTCCCGGCCGCGTCGTAGGCGTAGGTGACGACGGTGCCGTCGCTGTAGGTGACCCCCGTCAGGCGGTTGAGGGCGTCGTAGGTGCAGGTCATGGAGGCCGCCCCCGCCGACACCCGCGCCGTCCGGCTGTCGGCGTGCCCGAAGGCGTTGCTCACCCGGACCCAGTAGTTCACCGTCCCCGGCCCCAGCGGGGGGGTGGTGAAGCAGGCCGCGTCCGTCCCCACCGGCGTGGTGGTGCTGCCGGACGCCCCCTGGTACCACTGGTAGTGCAGCGGCCCTTCGCCGGACGCCGTCACGCATAGGGTAGCCGTCTGCCCCACCGCCGCCACCTTGTCCTCGGGTTGGCCGGGCGGAATCACCGGAGGTTGGTTGACCGTCACCACCGCGGTGTTGGAATCGGCCACCCCGTCTTCATTGCTCACGCGGACCCAGTAAGACTGGCTGGAAGTCAACACGGGCGTCGTGTAGGAACTCGCATCGCCGCCACCGGGAGCCGGCGTCGAGGTGTCCCCGCTCGCTCCCTGATACCATGCGTAATGAAGGGGGGCAGTTCCGGATGCACTGACGGAGAGGGATGCCGTCTGGCCGGTTCCGATGGGTTGACTCTGCGGATGGGTTTGAATGGACGGCGGATTGTCCAGGGTGACAAGAAGGTTATCGTAGAAGACATTGGAGGCTGAACCGGAACAGGCCGCCCCGATGCCCACACCCAAGGGTTCATCGGTGAGGACCGATTCGTAAGACCGGCCGGAGAGGACCGGGGAGCCGTCGATCCACACCTCGAAATCGTAGCCGCCCGAAGGGTTTGGAATCTGTCGGTACTCCGACGCATGCCAGGTCCCGGGCGTGAGACTGAGCGTCGCCTGGAGAGACTGGAGCGTCAGGGACGCGTCCTTGTAAGCGCAGCTGAGGATTCCGGATGCGACATCGTAATAGGGGGTCGCGAAAGGGTACTTCCCACCAGCCGGGCCCGTGACCGGGCTGTAGTTGCAGGAAGCGCTGATCGAGGTGCCGGGGCAGAGGAAGACGCATCCCGTGGAACCGTAGAACTTGAAGTCCATTCTGCCCCGAAACCGTTCCCCGGTGTTCAGGTGAGGGAGGGTGTAAGGCGCGAAGCTGTAGTTGTAGAACGTGGTGGTGGTGAACCGGAGGGAAGGTGCCGGATTGCCTTCGGCGGCGTCCACCGTGGGGGAGGGGGTGCCGTAATGACAGGAAAATGGCGCAAGGCTGGACCCGTCGCTGGAAAACAAAGCTGTTCCGCGCAGGTCCTGTTCCCTCTGGGTGACAGGAGATTTCCAACGCCCCCGACGAGCGTCGCCCTGGGCCGGCAACGGAGCAGCGGCAAGGGCCAGCAGGGCACAGAGTGCCAGGACGCACGCCGACCACCGGAGCGGATCCCGCCGGGAGGGGTGGTTCTCACCAGAGTTACGGATCATCCTTCGGGTTTGATGTTTCGTGTCCATGATGCCCCTCACCGCCCGCCGGCATAGACGCCGGTGGAGCCGACCCCGCCCGTCGCCCCGGCCGGGAGCAGGGAAAGGTCCCGGATCAGGACCGCATGCTTGCTTAGAGCCGAGACCAGTTGAGAATACAACTGCCCCATCGCACAAGATACGTCTTCGGCCCTTCTTTCCATGGCTTTTCGCTTTTCTTTTTTTGTGCGATAACCATAACGGTTATTCTGAAGATCAGCAATTTCATACTTAATCATCATTTCAATCTTTGATGCTATACGTTTATCCAAGAAGTCAGGAGCGAGAATGTACTTATATCCTTTTCTGAATTCCTTGCGGGCATAACCGGAAACATCAAGGTATTGTTTGGGAGGTTTTGGGACTACCACTGGAGGCGGTGTTGTACCTGCGGGTACTGTGCTTGAGTTATTGCTTGTTGCTATTCCTCCTCCGTTTACTATATTGCCATTGCCTGTTGTAACAGAGGTGCCAGAAAGCCTTCCCCCAGTCCAGCCTCCCGTGCCCCCTGAATAACTCCCACCAGTGGAATTCATTCCTCCTGTCGTTTGTTTAGTTGAATTACTGCTTTTCCCAAATCCCAACAGATTGTATTTATACTCGGCGACTTATATAATTGCGCATAATCTCCTGAGATTAGCACTACCATCTCGCCAGGATTCGAACAGATCCTCGACGGTCTCCTCAATCGATTTCAGCGTATGAAAATACCTATTATGAA